>NZ_JACBWZ010000511.1 GCF_013870595.1 Streptomyces sp. WELS2
CCCGGACTACCGTGCTGGCGTGACGCCTTCTGCAGCCTCTTCCAGCCCCGGCGCTCCCGGCGGGCGTGGGCCGCGGCTGGACCGCCGCGGTGGCCGCTTCCTTGGCGGCGCTGCGCACCGCCGGGCGGACCAGCATGAACCAGGCCAGCAACAGCGCGAGCAGCGCCGCGAGCAGGGCGAGCAGCCACTTGGGGAAGATCGGGATCTGGACGAACTCGGCGTCCAGCGGCGCCCGTACGGCGGCCTCGTCCGGCCCGGGCGCGTCCTGCTCGCCGGTCTCGGCGACGTCCACCGTGAACGGCCACACCACCGGGGCGCCGAACCACACCGGCTTGCCGGTGCGGACCCGCAGGCCGATCTCCGCCGACTCGCCGGGCTCCAGCGGCTGCTGTGCCGGGGTGAAGGCGAACGCCAGCTCCTCGCCCGCCTGGCCGGGGGTGAAGCCGACCCGCACGGGGGTGTTGCCCTGGTTGCGCACCGCCAGCCGGTACCGCCCGCGCAGCCAGCCGCGCCGCCGGCGCGGGGTCAGCTCGCTGTGCAGCTCGTGGAACGCCCCGATGCGCACGGTGGTCTCCAGCACCCGCACCGACTCGGGGTGCTCGGCCGGCAGCACCCGTACCCCGAGGGGCACCTCACCGGCCCGGACCTCCGGGGACCGCGGGGGCTCCAGCCGGAGCGTCACCGTCTCCGAGGTGCCCGGATACAGGGAGACCCGCGCGGGCTCCACGGTGGTCCAGGCCGCGCAGTCCCCGACGATCTCCAGGCTGTACGCCTCGACGATGTCGCTGTCGTTGCGCACGGTCACGGTGGTCGTGGCGATGTCCCCCGGCGCCACGGTCACTTCCGGAATGTCGAGGCCGGGAGCGCCGGGGCTGGAAGAGGCTGCAGAAGGCGTCACGCCAGCACGGTAGTCCGGGCCCGCTCACGCGACGAGAAGCGCGAGGGCAATGCCCGGGCAGTCCCGGTGCCCCGGAGGTCACCCGTCAACTCCCCGAGGGCAGCGGCTCATTGAGCGGCCGCCGTCCCGGGTGCGCCGTTCCGCGGCGCTTGTCCCCCGCCCCCGCAACCTCCGACCAGTTCTCTTCAGACAGGTACCCCTTATGTCCAGCTCTGACAAAGCCGGGCCGGCCATGCCCGCCACCACCTCCACCGGGCCGATCCCGGCCTGGACCTCGCACCGGACCCCGGCCGCCGACCGCCTGGACCGGGTCACCGTGGCCGTGTACGCCGCCGACCCGGTGCTGCGCCTGGGCGTCGTCCAGCAACTGCGGCAGCGCCCCGAGATCGACCTGCTGGCCGACGCCGACGCCGAACGGGCCCAGGTGTCGCTGGTGGTCGTGGACCACGTCGACGACGACGTGGCCACGCTGCTGCACCGGCTGCGGCACAACACCGCCACCCGCACCGGCCTGGTGGTCGCCACCCTCGGCTCCGGCTCGCTGCAACGCGTCATCGAGTGCGGGGTCGCGGCGGTGCTGCGGCGCGCCGAGGCCGACCAGGACCAGCTGCTGCGGCTCGTCCTGGCCATAGCCAATGGCGAGGGCGTCCTGCCCGGCGACCTGCTCGGCAAGCTCCTCAGCCATGTGGGCAGCCTCCAGCGGTCGGCGCTCGATCCCCGGGGGCTGTCCCTGTCCACGCTGACCACCCGGGAGGCGGACATGCTGCGGATGGTGTCGGAGGGCCTGGACACCGCCGAGATCGCCCGCAAGACGTCGTACTCCGAACGGACCGTCAAGAACATCCTCCACGAGGTCATCACCCGGCTACAGCTGCGCAACCGGGCCCACGCGGTCGGCTACGCGCTGCGCAACGGGCTGATCTGACCGGACGGCCCGTCCGCACAACGGGCCGGTCCGGCTTGACGGTCCACCCGGGCAACGCGCGCTGCCCGAAAGCGCACCGCGCGTTTCCCCCGGGTATGGCCCCGCCGCCCTCCCGCCGCCGCACGCGTCCGGGACAGGGTGGCGGGGGCACACCCGGATTGCCGCACCAGACTGCGAGGGGGACCTTGATGGGAACCGCTGGCCCCGGCGGGCGGTACCGCCTGGGGCGGCTCGGCGCGTCGGCGCTGTTGCTGATCCCCCTGCTCGGCGCGACCGCGGCCTCCGGCGGGAGCGGCACCGCCGACGCCTCGCCGCGGGTGGCCACCACGGCTCCGGAGACCCGGATCGCGTTCGCCGGCACCCGGCACCGCAGTCTCGGCGTGCCCACCGACGACAAGACCAGCGCCCCGCTGTTCGACACCGGCCCGGCCCACAACGACATCCAGCCGTCCGCCATGGGCGACCAGATGGTCTTCGCCAGCCGCCGCGACGAGAAGGACCCGCAGATCTATCTGCGGTCCGCGGACGGTCAGGTGCACCGCCTCACCTGGGGCATGGACGCGGCCCACCCCCGGCTGTCGTCCGACGGCTCCTTCGTGGTCTTCGACGCGGCCGAGCCCGGCGGCCCGGACGGCAAGACACAGCGCGACGTGTGGCAGGTGCGCACCGACGGCAAAGAGCTGACCCGGCGCACGAACAGCCCCGCCAACGAGACGTACCCGACGGTCTCCCCGGACGGGAAGCAGCTGGCGTACTCCAGCGACGAGGACGCGGCGGCCGGAGCGCAGATCTACGTACGGCCCCTGGAGGACGGCACCGCCACCCCCCGCCGGGTCACCGATCCCGCGAACGGCGCGGCCACCGAACCGATCTGGAACCCGGTGGACGACGACGGCCACCACGGTCTCATCGCGTACACCGCGACCAAGGACGGCCGGTCGCAGCTGCGCGAGACGAACGGTCCCGGCACCACCGACGGGCCGCTGCTCGGCGGGACCCGGGAGCAGTGGCGGGCGCACGCCCCGGCCTGGATGCCGGGCGGGGACGAGGTGCTGTTCCTCAGCCCCGAGATCACCTGCGCGTGCGAGGGCGACTACGACCACGTCTTCCGCGCCAAGCGGCACGACGCCGGGACGCCCGGGCTGGTGCTGAACGAGGACCGGGAGGACGGCTCGCCCACCTGGCTCGGCCCGCTGGACGGCGGCCGGGCGGTGGTGGAGCACCTCACGGCCGAGGGCCCGCACACCGTGACGCTCCAGGACATCAGGGCGGACGGGGCCGACCCCCGCGACCTGAACCTGACGATCCTCAGGGAGGACCCGGAGGCCGACACCAACACCGACGCGACGAAGGACCCGCTCTTCCAGCCCCGGGCCGGCTACGACCCGTGGACCGAGCGGCAGAGCTACACCCCGGACGGCCGCCGGATCGTGGTGACCCGTTTCCTGGGCGACCCCGGCAGCCGCGTCGAGGAGATCTGGCTGGCGGACGCCGACGGCGGCCACCCGGAGGCGCTGAAGCTCGACGGACGCGGACCGGGCATCCGGGACACCGACCCGGCGTTCTCCCCGGACGGCAAGTACCTCGCCTTCACCCGGATCTCGCCGGGCACCGGCGGGGCCGCGCCGACCAGCCGGGTGCTCATCGCGGACGTCGCCTCCGGCAAGATCACCGGCACCATCGCCGCGCCCGGCGGAGAGCTCCAGGGCCAGGACGCCCAGCCCACCTGGTCACCCGACGGCACGATGCTGGCCTTCACCCGCAACGAGCTGGTCTACGGCGCCGGCGGCAACAAGCACATCTGGACCGTGCCCGTGAAGAACCCGGACCAGCAGATCGACCTGAGCGAGAAGATCTGCCCGGGCACCTGCGCGGTCATCGACGACAGCCCCGCGTTCTCCCCCGACGGGCTCAGCATCGCCTTCAACCGCAAGAACGGCGCCGGCCGGATCGACGAGCGCAACGGCATCATCGTGACCTCCGTGACCGGCGCGGACTGCCGGGTGCTGCTGCCCGGTTCCGCCCGCGACGTGCCCGACGCCTGCCTGCGCGAACTGCCGGAGAACCCCGGACCGTTCCAGCCCCGGGACGCCGCCTGGACGCCCGACGGCAAGTCCCTGGTGCTCAGCTCCCGCCCCGGCCGGCCGGTCAACAGCCCGGAGAAGCTGAAGGTGCTGAACGTCGTCACCGGCGAACTGACCAAGCTCACCAACGACCTGCCGGGCCGGCACAAGGAGCCCAGCGTCCAGCAGTCCGTCGACCTCGCCGTCCGGGCGCCCGGCACCGTCCCGGAGGTGACCGTCGGCGACTCCACCACGGTGCGCGTCGAGGTGGTGAACAACGGCCCCGCCGCCTCTCCCGGCACCCGGCTGACCATCGACCCGCCCGCCGGGGTCACCGTCACCCGGATCATCCACCCCGGCGGCAACTGCGTCGCCGCGACCCTCCAGTGCCACCTCGGCGTGGTGCCGCCCGGCGAGACCGTTCCCGTGGACGTCACCCTCACCGGGGTCACCCCGGGGGACGCGCCGGTCGGCTGGTCGGTCGACGGTACGGTCCTCGACCCGCTGCCCAGCGACAACGCCGGCCGGACCGTGGTGCCGGTGCGCACGCCCCCGCCGCCGACCCCGACCCCCACACCCACGCCCACGCCCACGCCCACTCCCACCCCCACGCCGACCACGGCTCCGCCGACGACCCCGGCCCCGACACCGACGCCCACCGTGCCGCCGGCACCGCCGCAGCCGGCGAGCGAGAGGGT
>NZ_JACBWZ010000512.1 GCF_013870595.1 Streptomyces sp. WELS2
CGCCGCCCCGGTATCTGGTGGCTGCCCGACGGCGCGACCCCGGTGCGCACCCCGTGGTCGTCACGCGACGAGGACGCCGTTGCCCCGGGCCGCCCGCCGGTACGGCCGGTCCCCCTGCGCCCCACCGCCCGGGACGCGCTGCCGCTGCACGGCTGGTACTACCGCGCACCGGGGCGCGCCCCCGGCGAGCCGGCACCCTGCGTCATCCATCTGCACGGCGGTCCCGAGGACCAGGAACGCCCCGTGCTCGACCCGCTGTACCACGAGATCCTCGGGCGAGGAGTCGACGTCTTCGCACCCGACGTCCGCGGGTCGTCCGGATACGGCCGGTCGTTCGTCGACGCGGACCTGGGGAGGGGACGGTTCGCCGCGATCGACGACGTGGCGGACTGCGCCGCCCACGCCGTGCTGGCCGGCCTGGCCGACCCCGCCCGGCTGGCGGTGATGGGACGCTCGTACGGCGGCTACCTCACCTACGCCTCCCTGGTCTGGCACCCGGACCTCTTCCGCACCGGGATCGCGGTGTGCGGCATGTCGGACCTCACCACGTTCTTCGAGGGCACCGAACCCTGGATCGCCCAGTCGGCGGCCCACAAGTACGGCCATCCCGAACGCGACCGCGCGCTGCTGCGGGAGCTGTCACCGATGAGCCGCGTCGACGCGCTGCGGGCGCCGGTGCTCGCCGTGCACGGGGAGCACGACACCAACGTGCCGCCGGGGGAGTCGGAGCAGTTCGTACGGGCGGCGCGCGAACGCGGCGTGACCGCCGAACTGCTCACCCTGCCCGACGAGGGACACGAGTTCCTCCGCGCCGACAACCGCCGCCTCTTCCGCCGGGCCGCCGCCGACTGGCTGCAGCGGCAGCTGAGCACATGACCGTGCGGACACAGCCGCGTCGCCGGACCGGCCCGGGGTACCCGGAACAGCCCTGCCACCGAGCGAGGAGTGCGCCATGACCGGGGAAGGGCCACCGGCCCGCGGCCGGTGGGCCGGGCGGCTGCGGGAGACGGCCGCCGAGGTGTTCGGCTGGGAGCAGCTGCGTCCCGAACAGCTCACCGCCATGGAGTGGGTGCTGGAGGGACGGGACTGCCTCGTCGTCATGCCGACCGGGTCGGGCAAGTCCGCCGTGTACCAGGTCCCCGCCCTGCTGCTGGCCGGGCCGGTCGTCGTCGTGTCACCGCTGCTGGCCCTGCAGCGGGACCAGATCGCGGGACTGCCCGGCGGCGACCGGGGCCCGGGCGCCGTCGCCGTCAACTCCGACCTCGGCGCGGCCGGGACCGAGGACGCCTGGACGGCGGTGCGCGAGGGCGCGGTGCGGTACGTCTACCTGTCCCCGGAGCAACTGGCCAAGGACGAGGTCGTACAGCGGCTGGCCGAGGCGCACCCGGCCCTCTTCGTGGTGGACGAGGCCCAGTGCGTGTCCTCCTGGGGCCACGACTTCCGGCCCGACTACCTGCGCCTGGCCCAGGCCGTACGCAGGCTGGGCCGCCCGCCCGTCCTCGCGCTCACCGCGACCGCCGCGCCCCCGGTACGGCAGGACATCGTCGAACGGCTCGGCATGGACCGGCCGCGGCAGCTCGTCACCGGGTTCGACCGGCCCGGCATCAGGCTCGAGGTGCGCCGCCACCTGGACGACGACGAACGGCGGTCCCGGGTCGTCGAGGACGCCGCGGCCGCTCCCAAGCCCGGCATCGTCTACGCGGCGACGCGCAAGGACAGCGAGTCGTACGCCGCGGAGCTGGCCTCCCTGGGGTTCGCGGCCGGCGCCTACCACGCGGGCCTGCGCGCCGCCGAACGCCGCCGGATCCACGACGCGTTCCTCTCCGGCGGCCTGGACGTCGTGGTGGCCACCTCGGCCTTCGGGATGGGCATCGACAAGCAGGACGTGCGGTTCGTGCTGCACGCGTCCCTGCCGGGCTCCCTGGACGCCTACTACCAGGAGATCGGGCGCTGCGGCCGCGACGGACGGCCCGCCCGCGCCGTACTGCACTACCGCGCCGAGGACACGGGGATGCAGGCGTACTTCAGCAGCCGCACGCCCCGCCCGGAGGCCGTGGACGCGGTCGTACGGGCGGTCCACGCCCACCGCGACGCTCCACCGGACGTCGCCGGGCTGCGCCGGGACACCGACATGTCACGGGCCAGGGTCACCGCGGCCGTGAACCTGCTGGAGGAGGCCGGTGCCCTGGTCACGGACGCCTCGGGGACCATCCGGCCGGTCCCGGGCACGACACCGTCACGCGCGGTGCGCCGGGCCGTGGACACCGCCGAGGCCCACAAGCGCATGGACCGCTCACGAGTGGACATGGCACGGGCGTACGCCGAGACGACCGGCTGTCGGCGGCGCTTCCTCCTCGGCTACTTCGGACAGGAGTACGAGGCGCCCTGCGGCAACTGCGACACGTGCGACGAGCCGGACGGCGGCGACGGCGACGCGACGAGCACCGAGCGGCATCCGGACGCCGGCGCCTATCCGCCGGGAGCCGCGGTACGGCACGGGGAGTGGGGCAGCGGCACCGTGCTGAGCGAGGAGGGCGACCGCATCACCGTACTCTTCGACGAGGTCGGCTACCGCACACTCGCCCTGGACGCCCTGGCCGCACGGGACGATCTGCTCACCGTGGTGAGCGGCCCGGACGACGACCGGGCCGAGCCGTGACCAGGCGCTCACGGACCCACCGCCTTCCTCCCGGCCGGGACCGAAGTCCGCCGACGCCCGGCGCCACCGTGACCCGATCCGTCGCTCGCGTGCGGAATCCCCCACCGCAACCGAAGGAGGCCGCAGATGAACGCCCTCGCGCACTCCGGCGCCGCCCGGCGCCGGCCCACCGGAGGAGGTGCCGGCGTCAGGCTGCTCGGCATCTACCTCAACGACCACCTCGCCGGCGCCACCGCCGGTACCGAGCGTGCCGCACGCCTGGCGCGTGCCGCCCGCGGTTCCGCGCTCGGTCGCGCGATCGAGCCCGTGGCGGCCGAGATCGCCGAGGACCGGGCCGCGCTGCTGGACATCATGCGGGACCTCGGTGTCCCCGCTCGCCGTTACAAGGTCTGCGCGGGCTGGGCGGCCGAGAAAATGGGACGGCTGAAGCCCAACGGCCACCTGGTGCGTCCCTCGCCGCTCGGAACCCTCCTGGACCTGGAAGCCCTGCGGCTGGGGGTCGAGGGGAAGGCGGCCTGCTGGCAGATCCTGGGACGGCTCGCCGCCGACGACGAGCGCCTGGATTCCGCCCGGCTCTCCACCCTGCTCGAGCGAGCCCGGCGGCAACAGGAAACGCTCGAGGAGTGGCGCGTCCGCCAGGCCGGGGAAGCACTGGCCGCCGCAGCCGGCAGGGGCTGAGCAGTGAGGACATGAACGCGGGGAGGGGAACGCCGGCTACTGGTCCGTGCGCAGCCGCTTCCAGCCTGCCTCCGGGGTTTCCGGCGGGGATCACCTCGGCGGCGCGGCTCGCGCCGAAGCCGACGTGGTGCGCCGGCGCACATGCGAGTCATTCGGTGCGGGCGCTCCAGGGGGCCACGGCACACCCCGCGGCCGCGTCCGGCATTCCTCAGGAGCCGCAGAACTCGGCCTCGACGAGCCGCTGTTCGTGGACGTTCCAGTCGCCGTTGAAGTTCAGCGACAGCACGTGATCGCCGTTCGCCGTCGCCATGGTCTCCGAGATGGAGCCCTGGATGCCGCCGTTGTGCCCCCACACCTCGGTGCCGCACGACAACGTCATCCTCATCAGTCCCAGGCCGTAGGAGAAGCCCGGCACGTCCTCGACCGACACGGTCGTCATCATCTTCTCCAGCTGGGGCTTCTTCAGCAGCCGGCCGGAGAGCAGGGCCCGGTAGAACCGGTCGAGGTCGTGGTTGTCGGAGATCATCTCCCCGGCGGCGCCTGCGAAGGAGGGGTTGAACTCGGTGACGTCGTAGGTCGCGCCGCCCGGCTCCCCGGGGCCGGCGAGTTCCCCGGTCAGCTTCGAGTAGGCGCGCCCGCTCGGCCCCGGGAGGCGGGCGCTGGTACCCGGCACACTCGTGGAGTCCAGGCGCAGGGGGCGCAGGATGCGCTGCTCGATCTCGTGGGCGTAGGTGTGGCCGGTGGCCTTCTGGATCACCATGGAGGCGATGACGTAGTTGGTGTCGGAGTAGCTCCAGCCGTCGCCCGGGGCGAAGACGGGCCGGTGGGACATGGCGAGCCGGACGATCCGGCGGGGCGTCCAGGTCTCGTGGCGGTGCCGGAGGAACTCGGTGCCGAACTCCTGCCTCTTGAAGGTCTCGTCGTCGGTGTAGCTGTAGATGCCGCTGGTGTGGTTGAGGAGCTGCAAGAGTTTGATCTCCCCGCCGTCGTTGCCGTTTCCCGCGACCAGGCCCGGCAGCCAGTCGTCCACGGTGTCGTCCAGGCTCAGTTTTCCCTCGGCCTCCAGCTGGAGCATCACGGTGGCGACGAACGTCTTGGTGATCGAGCCGATCCGGAACCGGTCATCGGTGCGCGGCTTCCGGCCGGTCGCCCGATCCGCGGTGCCCGCACGCCCCGCCCAGGTGGTGTGCCCCAGCTCGGCGAGGGCGATACCACCGGGCGGCCCTTCCCGCACCACCGAGTCC
>NZ_JACBWZ010000513.1 GCF_013870595.1 Streptomyces sp. WELS2
GGAGTCCCGGGAACTGCTGGCCGACCTGCGCCGCGACCCCACGCGGGCGCCGCAGGAGATCCCGTTCTGGCAGCTCCTCGCCCACCGCGCCCGGGAGTTCACCCGGCGCACCGGTCTGGAGGTCACCTGCCACTGGCCGGCGGACCACCCCGCCCCCTTCCCGTCCCTGCCCGTGCCCGTGGCCCGGCACGTCCTCGCCATCGCCATCGAGGCCCTGGAGAACGCCCACCGCCACGCGTCCGCCGGCCGGGTGGACGTACGGGCGAGGCTCGACGGAGACCTGCTCGGCCTCGTGATCCACGACGACGGCACCGGCCTGCCGCCCGGCACCACCCTGGAACGGCTGCGCGACCAGGGGCACTTCGGGCTGCTCGGCATGGTCGAGCGGGCCGCGCAGGCGGGCGCCCGCATCCGGATCGGCAGGGGCGCGCACGACCGGGGCACGGAGGTACGCCTGGACATCCCCCTGCCCCGGCCCGCGCCCCGGACATCCGTCAACCCCTGAGAGGAGGCGCCATGCGGCCCTCGCCCAGCACGTCCCCGCCCGGCTTCCCGCCGCCGGCCCCGGCCGCCCCGCCGCTGCGGCTGCTGATCGCCGACGACAACCCCGTGGTCCGGGCCGGTCTGACCGCCCTGCTCTCGGACGACGCCGGGACCACGGTGGTCGCCGAGGCCCGGGACGGCCGGGAGGCGTACGAGGCGGCGCTGCGGCACCGGCCGGACGTCATCCTGCTCGACGTCCGTATGCCCGGTGTGGACGGGATCGCGGCGCTGCCCCATCTGGTGCGGCTGGCCCCCGTCATGATGCTCACCTACAGCCACGAGACGGAGACCGTACGGGAGGCGCTGCGACTGGGTGCGGGGGGATACCTGGTGCACGGCGAGTTCACGACGGAGCAGCTGGTGCGGGCGGTGCACGACGTACGGCAGGGGCGCCCGCAGGTGACGCCCGGCGCGACCAGGGCGTTACTGACGGCTCTCCGTTCCGATGCGTCTGCACACTCAAGCGCCAACTCTCCAGTAACAGCGGCCATTTCCGAACCCCCGACCCTTTCGCAACTGCAATCCTCTGTGGGACAGTCGTTCCGCTCGGAGTTCCGGCTGAGTGAGAGGGAGGCGGAGATCATGGACCTCATCGCGTCCGGTATGACCAACCAGCAGATCGCCGCCGCCTGCTTCATCACCGAGAAGACGGTCAAGAACCACATCAACCGGATCTTCGCCAAGCTCCACAGCACCACCAGGTCCCAGGCGACCGCCAAGTGGCTGGGGGTGGCGTGAGATGGCGGCGCGGCGCGGCGAATGGGTCCGCGGTTGGGCCCTGGGGCCCTTCGGGGGCGGGAGCGTCCGGCCGTACGGTGCCCGGACCGGAGGCGAAGCTGGAGGGGAAGACCGTGAGCAAATGGTTCCACACCACCGTCGCGTATCTGCAGTCCCGGGCCGCGCGCGGCGACCGGGGACAGACCGCGGTGGAGTACCTCGGCATCATCGCGGTGGTCGTCGCGATCGTCCTGGCGATCACCGGCACGAGCATCGGCCAGTCGATCTACGACGCCATCACCAACAAGATCGCCGAGGTCACCGGCGGCTGATCCGCGCACGGCACGACACGGGGCAGGCCTTCCCCATCTACCTCACGGTGGTGGCGGGCCTGCTCTTTCTCGCGTTGGCCTACCTCGCGGTCGGCCAGGCGGCCGTGAACCGCTCCGGCGCCCAGACGGCGGCGGACGCGGCGGCCCTGGCGGCGGCGCAGGAGACCCGCGACCAGCTGGCCGGCCTGTGGCGGGAGAACCTGGACGACCCGGCGCGCTGGCAGGCCATCTTCGAGGGAGCGGGCGCCGGCGACTCCTGCTGGCGCGCCGACCAGCTCGCCGCCCTGAACGACGCGGCGGTGCGCTGCGCGTTCGACACGCCGCTGAGCTACGTGGTCGAGGCCCGGACGAACAAGTCCGTGGGCGACTCCGTCGTACCCGGCACCGAGAACGTGCACGCGACGGCGCACGCCAGGGCCGTCATAGAACCGCTCTGCACGGCGCCCGAGACGCCGCCCGGCCCGCCCGGGGAGCCCACGGGACCGCCGGGCGAGGACTCCCCGCCACCCCGAGAGGGCTCCCCGCCGCCCGCGGACGGGCCGGAGTCCCCCCGGCCCCCCGGGCCCGACGACCCGCTGCCCCCGCTCACCTGCGAGGACAAGGTCTGGCATCCCGCGCCGGACGACACCACGGAGCTGCCGGGGCCCGAGGACCTCTTCGACGTCCACCTGGCCGACTCCCCGGCGAACGACCGATGACGAAGGAAGCGACAGTGATGAGCATGCGGTTCGCTGCGAAGGCCCGCAGAGGGCTGGTCGCCTTGACCGTTGCGGCCGGCCTGGCCGTCGGGGTGACCGGCTGCGGGGGAGGCGGGGGCGGGGGCGGCGAGGACAAGCCGCACGGACCGGCGTCCGCCTCCACCGCCGGCGACCCGGGACCGAGCACCCAGGAGGGCGACTCCGAGCAGCCGCTGGCCGAGCTGCGCGGGTCGGACGGCCTGCTGCTGCGGATCACCTCCGCCCAGCGCGACTCGGGCGGCTTCGTGACGGTCGACGGCACGCTGAAGAACGACGGGGCCCGGACCGCCGTCATCCCCTCCGCGCTGAGCGGCAACGAGACCGAGATCATCAAGAACGGCAGATCGCTCGGCGGGGCCACGCTGGTCGACCCGAAGGGCAAGAAGCGGTACTACGTGCTGCGGGACACCGAGGGCCGGCCGCTGACGACCACCGGCTTCACCACCCTGAAGTCCGGCGCCACCCTGGCCGTCTTCATGCAGTTCCCGGCGCCCCCGGCCGACGTGACCGAAGTGGACTTCCAGCTGCCGACGTTCACCTCCGCCGGCATCAAGATCTCCGGGTGAGGCACACGTGACCACCACACCCCGCCTAGCGCTCGCCGGCGCCCTGCTGCTGTGCGTCCTGAACCTGCCCGCCGGCCCGGCCGCCGCCGACGGCACCGGCCCCGGCGAGCCGCCCCTGACCGAACCCACCGCCGCCGCCCCCGTCGACGTCGACCCCACCGACCCCGACCTCAGGCTCCCGGAGGGCGCCACGCTGGCCGAGGCCAAGGTGCTGGACATCAAGCTGGTCGTGGAGGAGCAGAGCGGGGACGAGCGGCGCGAGGACACCAACGCCGACGTGACCTTCGCCCTCCAGTCCGAGGTGCTGTTCGGCAAGGACAGCGCGAGCGTCGGCGAGGAGGCCAAGACCCGCATCGCCGCCATCGCCGAGGAGATCAGGAAGCAGCACGCCACCCGGGTCCGCGTCTTCGGCTTCACCGACAGCCTCGGCACCACCACCCACGGCGTCGCCCTGTCCAAGCGGCGCGCCAACGCCGTACAGGCCGTGCTGGACCAGGACCTGAACACCCCGTCCATCACCTTCGACGTCCGCGGCTACGGCGAGCAGTACCCGATCGCCGACAACGCCACCGAGGCCGGCCGGAAGAAGAACCGCCGGGTCGAGGTGTCGTTCCCCCGCACCGGACCGTGACCGGACCCGCGGTCATGAAGCGGGCGGTTCCGCGAGGAGCTCCACCCGTACGCCCGCCCGCAGCCCCCACCCCGCCATCGCCCCGGCCGCCGCCTCCAGCACGTGCCGGGCGCGCGGCCGCGGCAGGCCCAGACGGCCCGGGGGCATCGTGCGCACGGCGATGACGGTGAGGCGGCGGTCCAGATAGGCCACGTCGATCGGGAACCGCATCCCGAACGTGTGCACCCCGCTCGCCGGCGACAGCAGCATCGCCCCGTCCACCGCGTCCCGGCCCAGCAGGCCCCTGGTGCGGGCCCGGTAGGAGGCCGCGATCTCCAGGGGGACGGAGACGGCCGGCACCTCCCCGGTGTCCGCCCGCACGGTCAGCAGCCCCCGCCCGTCCCGCCAGCGCCCCATGCCCCGCCCTCCGCTCTCCGTGGCCGCCAACCGCCCACGCCGGTAAATGCGTTGTCCTTTCCCGTCCTCCCCAGTAGGAATGGGCGCCATGACAGGACTCGGTGCCGTATTCCGCCCCCAGCTGCCCCCCGAGCGACTCCGGGCCGTCGCCCGCGTCGCGGACGAGGCGGGTCTCGACGAACTGTGGCTGTGGGAGGACTGCTTCCTGGAGGGCGGCGTGTCCACGGCCGCCGCCGCGCTCGCCTGGACCGAACGGGTGCGGGTCGGCATCGGGCTGCTGCCCGTGCCGCTGCGGAACGTGGCCGTCACCGCGATGGAGGCGGCCTCGCTGGAGCGCATGTTCCCCGGGCGGGCCGTCCTGACCGTGGGACACGGCGTGCAGGACTGGATGGGCCAGGTCGGCGCCCGGGCCGCCTCGCCGCTCGGCCTCCTCGGCGAACACCTCGACGCCCTGCGCGCCCTGCTGCGCGGGGAGCGGCTCAGCGTGCGCGGACGGTACGTCCGGCTGGACGACGTCGCCCTCGACTGGCCGCCGCCGCACCCGGTCGACATCCTCGCGGGCGCCACCGGCCCCCGTACGCTCCGGCTCACCGGCGAGAAGGCCGACGGCACCCTCCTCACCTCCACCACGACGGCGGACGGCGTACGGCGGGCCCG
>NZ_JACBWZ010000514.1 GCF_013870595.1 Streptomyces sp. WELS2
CAGCATCCTCATCATCGTGGGTGTGGGCCTCGAGACGGTGAAGCAGATCGAGAGCCGACCGCTTCGTGGGCGGCCCGGGTCACGCGTCGGCGGGGGCGTGCGCGTGCTCAGGCGGCGACGCGCTTGGCCAGCTCCCGAGCCTTGGTGGCGGCGTCCTCCAGGGCACGCTTGCGGGAGGCCTCGTACAGGGGGACCAGGTCGGCCATCGCCGGGTTCGCGGTCGCCATGGTCAGCTCCGGGACGATGAAGTCCACCTCCATGCCGAGGCCCGTGCCGAGGGCGGCGCCGAGGTAGTTCTGCACGTACTCGAAGCCCTCGCGCGGGGTGCCCGGCGCGTAGGAGCCGCCCCGGCTGGCGACGACGGTCACCGGGGTGCCCTTGGCGGACTGGGTCTCGCCCGCGGTCCGGCCTATGAGGATCACGTTGTCCAGCCAGGCCTTGAGGGTGGAGGGAATCGAGAAGTTGTACATCGGCGCGCCTATCAGCACCGCGTCGGCCCGCTCCAGCTCCTCGATCAGCTTGACGCGCTCGGCGAACGCGGCGGCCTGCTCGGGGGTGTGGGTGGCCGAGTCGGTGAAGCCCGCGAGGTGGGCGTCGGCGGTGATATGCGGAACGGGCTGCGCCGCGAGGTCGCGGTAGATGACCGTGCCCTCGGGGTGCTCCTCCTGCCAGTGCTTGCGGAAGGACTCCGTCACCGCACGCGAGGCCGACGCCTCGGCGGGGAACACGGACGAATCGATGTGGAGCAGGGTGGCCATGGATGTCTCCAGGAAAGGGCGGGAACAGCCCGGACACCGGAAGCACGGGCTGATGTTTCGTACTGAACTACTTTTAGCACATGAACTTACTTTTCTTCAGCACCCAACGGTGAGGTAGTACTCTGACGTCATGGACGAGAACCACGACAGCGCGGCCTGCAAGCGGGTGGACGACGGCATCACCCGCGTCTTCCAGCTCCTCGGCAAGCGCTGGAGCGGACCGATCGTGGCCGTCCTGGTGGTGCAGCCCGCCTACTTCACCGACCTGCGGCGGGCCATTCCCGGCATCAGCGAACGCATGCTCTCCGACCGGCTCGCCGAACTCGGCGCCGCCGGTCTCGTCCTGCGCGAGGTCGACGAGGGCCCCCCACTGCGCGTCTCCTACCGGCTCACCGAGGCCGGCGCCGCCCTGGAACCCGCCCTCCGCGAACTGGCCGAGTGGGCCAAGTCCCACCTCCCGGACGCCCCGGAGTGCACCGGGGCCGTACCGGAACGGCCGCGCCGGGCAACGGCCTGACGCCCCTTGGACTCATGGCAGGGGACGAGGGCGCGATTGCCCTGAGTAAGCAAGACCTTCGTGAGGTCACCGCTTTCGCCGTGGCGTGCGCCGAAGTGGTGCTGGAGGTATTCGAGGCCGATCAGCCCGAGGACTCGCGGCCTCGAGACGCTGTCGGTGCCGCGTGGGAGTTCGCCCGGGGTGGTGAGCGAGGGAAGTCTTTGCGCGACACGGCGTGGGCGGCCCTCAAGGCAGCCAAGAACGCGGACACCGAGGCCGGGCGCGAGGCAGCCCGGGCAGCGATGTCCGCGGCGGGCGCCGCCTACCTGCATCCGCTGGCCAAAGCCACCCAGGTCAAGCACATTCTCGGAGCCGGCGCCCACGCGGCCAGGGCGGCCGAACTCGTTTCCGGCCACGACCCGGGCGTGGGTGCCCGATACGTCGAACGAGCGGTGCGGCGTGCGACCCCCGTCGTCGTGCAGGTGCTCAAACGCTTCCCGGCGGCACCGGCCGGCGGTGGACGGGTGGGTGAATTGATGCGCATGTTGGACACCGGCCTTCGTTCGCCCACGCTCCCTGAATGACTCCCGGCGCTCGCTACGGCCACACGGTCGGCGACCGACCCCGGCGCTGTACGGTCACCGCCCGGCCGACAGTTCGCCTTCCCCGGGTCGGAGACGGTCGTGCTCAGTCGACCGGCCAGGTGTGTACCGGGGCGTTGAGGTGCATGTAGTCGATGTACACCTCGGTCATACGGCGCAGCGCCTCGTGCCGGCCGGCGTGCGCGGTGGCGTCGACGTGGTGGAACATCTCCTTCTGCCAGACCGCGCCGTTGCGCGCGGTCACACACCGCTGCTCGATCACCCCGAGCAGCGGCTCCCGCCAGGCCGCGTCCATGCCGGAGTGCTCCAGACCCCGGTGCGCGAGCGGCAGCAGCCGGCGCAGCACCAGTTCCGGCGCCGGCACCTCGCCCATCCCGGGCCAGTACAGCGGCGCGTCGATGCCGAGCCGGGCGGCGGTGTGCAGATTGTCCTCGGCGGCGGCGAACGACATCCGCGACCACACCGGCCGGTCCTCCTCCACCAGAGCCCGGGTCAGACCGTAGTAGAACGCCCCGTTGGCGAGGGTGTCGGCGACGGTCGGGCCGGCGGGCAGCACCCGGTTCTCCACCCGGATGTGCGGCCGGTCGTGGGCGACGGCGTACACCGGCCGGTTCCAGCGGTAGATCGTGCCGTTGTGCAGGGTGAGTTCGGCCAGTTCGGGGATGTCGCCGCGGTCCAGTGTCTCCACGGGGTCCTGCGCGTCGCACAGGGGAAGGAGGGCCGGGAAGTAGCGCAGGTTCTCCTCGAACAGGTCGAAGACGCTGTTGATCCACCGCTCCCCGAACCACACCCGGGGCCGCACCCCCTGCACCTTGATCTCCTCCGGGCGGGTGTCGGTGGCCTGCTCGAACAGCGGGATCCGGGTCTCGTGCCACAGCTCCTTGCCGAACAGGAACGGCGCGTTGGCCGCGAGCGCGACCTGCACCCCGGCGATCGCCTGCGCCGCGTTCCAATAGTCGGCGAACTGCTCCGGCGACACCTGGAGATGGAACTGCGTGCTGGTGCACGCGGCCTCCGGGGTGATCGTGTCTGCGTAGGTCCGCAGCCGGTCCGTCCCGTCGATCTCTATGCGCAGATCCTCGCCGCGGGCCGCGAAGACCTGGTCGTTGAGCAGCCGGTAGCGGGGGTTCTCCGACAAGGCGTCCTCGCCGATCTCCTCCTGTCGCAGGGTGGGCAGGATCCCGACCATGATCAGTCGGGCGCCGGCCGACCGGGCCCGCTCGTCGGCGTGGTTCAGCGCGGCCCGGATCTCCGCCTCCCAGGCATCCGGACCGCCTGCGGTCAGCCGCCGGGGCGGAACGTTGATCTCCAGGTTGAACCGGCCCAGTTCGGTCGACCACGCGGGGTCGGAGATCGCCGCCAGCACATCGGTGTTGCGCATCGCCGGCTCACCGGCGTCGTCCACCAGGTTCAGTTCTATCTCCAGGCCGACCTGAGGACGTTCCGCGTCGAAACGCGCCTCGCGCAGCATCTGCGCGAGCGCCTCGAGACACGCCTGCATCTTGATCCGGTACCGGCGGCGGTCCTCGCGGGTGAAGACGAGCGCCGGGACGTCCCGTCCCATCGGCCCTCCCAGGTCCCCTCGTCGGACACCTTCTCCTCCAGCGTCGCACCGGCACGTCCCGGGCACCATGCAGGCAGGGGAGGGGCCGGGGGCGGTCGCCCGGCCGTGGTGAGGTGACCGACGGCTGCGGGCCCCGTGGCTTGACCGTGGTGGGTGCCGGCCCACACCTCCGACGGCTGGATGCCGCCGGAGCGGGGACGCAACGGGAGTGGGAGGGGGAGCGAGGGCGGTCCGGCCCACCGGGTCGTGTCGCGGTGGTCAGGACGTCTTGCGGGCCACGCCGCCGTAGAAACCTATCTCCTCGGACCGGGGCGGCGGCGGGGCGTCCGGGCGCCAGAACGGGACCTGGGCCAGGCCCGGTTCCACCAGCTCGAAACCGTCGAAGAACCGCTCCACCTCGGCCCGGCCGCGCAGGTTCAGGGAGGCGGTGGCGTTGGTGTAGACGGCCTGGGCGTCGGTGCGGTCGGCGAAGTCGCCCGTGGCGTGCGACAGCACCAGGAAGCTCCC
The DNA here is from genome assembly GCF_013870595.1 of Streptomyces sp. WELS2. Taxonomy (GTDB): domain Bacteria; phylum Actinomycetota; class Actinomycetes; order Streptomycetales; family Streptomycetaceae; genus Streptomyces. The sequence continues at coordinate 3,928 of NZ_JACBWZ010000514.1, forward strand.
GGCGGGCAGCGCGTCGCGCAGCGTGGCGACGATCTCGGCGGGGCGGTCCGTGTCGGCCAGGAAGTGCAGGATGGCGACGAGCAGCAGGGCCACCGGCTGATCGAAGTCGATCAGCTGGCGGATGTCGGGGTGGTCCAGCACGGCGCGCGGGTCGCGCAGGTCGCCGAGGACGATACGGGTCGTACCGGACCGGCTGAGCAGGGCGTTGCCGTGCGCGGCGACGATCGGGTCGTTGTCGACGTAGGCCACGCGGACGTCGGGCGCCACCGTCTGGGCGACCTCGTGCACGTTCGGCGACGTGGGCAGCCCGGTGCCGATGTCCAGGATCTGCCGGACCCCGCTGCCCACCACGTACCGGACGGCACGCTCCAGGAAGGCGCGGTTCGCCCGGACGCCGATGCGTGCCTCGGGGGCCGCGGCGGCGAGCGCGTCGCCCGCCCGCTGGTCCACCTCGTAGTTGTCCTTGCCACCCAGCAGATAGTCGTAGATCCGCGCGGGGTGCGGCTTGCTGGTGTCGATGGTGACGGCCTCGTAGCCGTTCTCTGTCACGCTGTGCTCCTCTCGGCGGCCGGCCCGGCCTCGGTCCGCGACGGCCGGGCCCAGCCTCCCACAGGAACTTCCGGGACGGCCACGGGAGTTCCCGCAGGC
>NZ_JACBWZ010000515.1 GCF_013870595.1 Streptomyces sp. WELS2
GAGCGGCTCCAGCGGGCCGTGCTCGAACTGCACGCCCAGGAGAAGGTCTCGCCGCTCTCCGGCTGCCTGCCCGGCCTGCTCCAGGTGCCCGCCTTCTTCCTCCTCTACCACCTCTTCTCCAGCACCACGATCGGCGGCGAGAGCAACTCCCTGCTGGACCACCGGCTGTTCTCGGCGCCGCTCGGCGGACGCTGGGCCGACGCGCTCGCCGACGGCGGGGTGTTCGGCCCGGCCGGGCTGGTCTACCTCTGTCTGTTCGCCCTCGTCGCGGCCGTCGCCACCGTCAACTTCCGGCGCGCCCGGCGGACGACGGCCGGGCAGCCGGCCCCGGCCGTCGGCGGCGAGCAGGTGCCCGGCCTCGCTGCGGTCGCCCGGGTGACGCCGTTCCTGTCCTTCCTCACCCTCGTCTCGGTGGCGTTCGTCCCGCTGGCCGCCGCGCTGTACATCGTCACCAGTACGGCGTGGAGCGCGGCGGAACAGTCCCTGCTGTACCGCTGAGCGGTACCGGGCGTCCTGGTTACGGTCCAGTACCTGAACAGGGTCTTGCGGACTGGACGGGGGAATTGGAGGATCAGCCAGTCCTTTCGATGGCTGCACCCATCGGCGGGGCGCCCGTGATCGAGGGAGACGGTGACCATGAAGCTGCTGCGAGTCGGTACGGCCGGGGCCGAACGCCCCGCACTGCTCGACGCCGACGGGGTCCTGAGGGACCTGTCGGGCCTCGTGGACGACATCGACGGCGCCCTCCTCGCCGACGAGGAGGCGCTCGGACGGATCCGGGCGGCGGCCGGCTCCGGTGAACTGCCCGCGCTGGACGCGGCCGGACTGCGTATCGGCCCCCCGGTCGGCCGCATCGGGAAGGTCGTGTGCATCGGGCTGAACTACCACGACCACGCGCGCGAGACGGGCGCCGAGCCGCCCGCCGAGCCGGTCGTCTTCCTCAAGGCGCCGGACACGGTGGTCGGGCCGAACGACACGGTGCTGGTGCCGCGCGGCTCGGTGAAGACGGACTGGGAGGCCGAACTCGCCGTCGTCATCGGCCGTACGGCCCGCTACCTGGACTCGGCGGAGGAGGGGCTCGCGCACATCGCCGGGTACGCGCTGGCGCACGACGTCTCCGAGCGGGAGTTCCAGATCGAGCGGGGTGGGACCTGGGACAAGGGCAAGAACTGCGAGACGTTCAACCCGCTGGGACCCTGGCTGGTGACGGCCGACGAGATCGCCGACCCGCAGGACCTGTCGCTGAGGCTGTGGGTGAACGGCGAGCTGAAGCAGGACGGCACGACGGCCGAGCAGATCTTCCCCGTGGGGGAGGTCGTGCGCTACCTCAGCCGGTTCATGACCCTGTACCCCGGCGACGTCGTCAACACGGGCACGCCGGCCGGGGTGGCGATGGGCGCGCCCGAGCCGAAGCCGTACCTGCGGGCCGGGGACGTGGTGGAGCTGGAGATCACGGGGCTCGGCCGGCAGCGGCAGGAACTGAAGGACGCGTAGCCGCACCGCCGGGAGCACCGGGAGCACCGGGGCCCGGGGTGACGGCCTCGCCCGCCCGGCCCCGTGCCCCTCGGACCGGACCGGTCAGCCCAGGAGGGCGGCGAGGGCGCGCCACTCCTTCCTCGGCGGGATCTCGCCGGTGTGCTCCGTGACCACCTGGAGGGCGACATGGTCCGCGCCCGCCTCGTGGAAGGCGGTGACGCGCTCGCGGATCCGGGACTCGTCGCCCCAGGCGAAGACCGCGTCGACGAGGCGGTCGCTGCCGCCGTCGGCGACGTCCGCCTCCGTGAAGCCCAGCCGCAGGAAGTTGTTGGTGTAGTTGGGCAGTTCCAGATAGTGGGCCAGGTAGGCGCGGGCCGTCTCCCGGGCGCGGCCCGGGTCGGACTCCAGGACCACCTTCAGCTCGGGGGCCAGCAACGGCCCCGCGCCCAGGATCCGCCGGGCCTGCTCGGTGTGTTCGGGCGTGGTCAGGTACGGGATGGCGCCGGCCGCGCGGTCCCGGGCCAGCTCCAGCATCCGGGGGCCCAGCGCGGCCAGCACCCGCCGCTCGGCGGGCACGCCCGCCCGGTCCAGTTCGTCCAGGTACTCGACCATGGCCGCGTACGGGCGGCGGTACTCCTTCACCCGCGGGCCGTGGCTCACCCCGAGGCCCAGCGCGAACCGGCCCGGGTGCGCCGTCTCCAGCCCGGCGAAGCCGGCCGCCGTGGTGGCGGCGTCCTGCTGCCAGACGCTCTGGATGCTGGTGCCGACGACGACGCGCCGGGTGGCGCCGAGGAGCGGGGCCGCGTGGTCCGCGGTGCTGTTGCCGCCGAGCCAGATCGCGCCGTACCCGAGTTCCTCGAGCTCGGCCGCGGCCTCGTCCAGCTCGCCGCGCCGGGCCGGGTCCTCGGCGCGCAGTTCGATGCTCCAGACGCCGTACCGGCCGACGCTCTCCTTCAGTGCGGTGGTCATCGGATCGATCCCTCCGGTGGTGGACAGTGCCGTGATCGTCAGGCCTTCGGTCCTGCCAACCGGAGGGTGACCCGGGTTGATTCCCGCCGTTCCCTCAGTCGGCCGAACGGCCGAGGAACTCCTCCAGCGTCTCCACCACGAACCGGTGGTCCTCGACCTGGGGCAGGCCGGAGACGGTCACCGCGCCGATCACGCCGGCGCCCTCCACCGTGACCGGGAAGGAGCCGCCGTGCGCCGCGTAGGTGTCCGGGTCGAGGCGGGAGGACTCCTCGAAGGTCGTGCCCTTGGCGCGGAAGCGGGCGCCGACCAGGTAGGACGGGGCGCCGTAGCGCTCCACGACCCGGCGCTTGCGGGCGATCCAGGCGTCGTTGTCCGGGGCGGAGCCCGGCAGGGCGGCGTGGAAGAGCTGCTGGCCGGCCCGGTGGATGTCGATGGCGACCGGCGCCCGGCGCTCGCGGGCCCGCTCGACCAGGAGGCAGCCGAGCGACCAGGCGTCCTCGTGGGTGAACCGCCGGAAGACCAGGCGCCGTTGCTGCTCCTCCAGCTCGGGCACGGTCGGGGTGTTCTCGGGCGTCACAGGGTCACCGTCACCTTCTCGCGGGCGGACCGGCGGGCCGCTTCCAGTACGTCGAGCGCGGCGGCGGCCTCCAGGGCGGTCACCGGGTTGGGTCCGGTGCCGCGCAGGGCGGCGGCGACGGCCGCGTAGTAGGCCGGGTAGTCGCCCGGCAGGGTCGGCACGGGGGTGCCGGCGCCGGTCAGCGGGGACTCCCCGGAGCCGATCCGGCCCCACAGGGACTCGTCCTCGGTGCCCCAGCCGGCGGTGGTGCCGGGCCGGCCGCCCTCGCGCAGCGCCGCCTCCTGCGGGTCCAGGCCGTACTTGACGTAGCCCGCGCGGGAGCCCAGCACCCGGAAGCGGGGGCCGAGCTGGGCGGCCGTCGCGGAGACGTGGAGGTGGGAGCGGACGCCGCTCGCGTGGGTGAGCGCGATGAAGGTGTCGTCGTCGGTCTCGGCGCCGGGGCGGCGGATGTCGGTCTCGGCGTAGACCTCGGTGGCCGGGCCGAAGAGGACCAGGGCCTGGTCGACGACATGGCTGCCGAGATCGTAGAGCAGGCCGCCGATCTCCGCGGGGTCGCCGGACTCGCGCCAGCCGCCCTTGGGCCTGGGGCGCCAGCGCTCGAAGCGGGACTCGAAGCGCCAGGCGTCGCCGAGCGCGCCGTCCGCCAGCAGGGTGCGCAGGGTCAGGAAGTCGTTGTCCCAGCGGCGGTTCTGGAAGACCGAGAGCAGCAGACCGCGCTCCTCGGCGAGGGCGGCGAGCTGCCGGGCCTCGGCCGCGGTGCCGGCGACCGGCTTGTCCACGACCACCGGCAGGCCCGCCCGGAGCGCGGTGGTGGCCAGCGGTACGTGCGTCTTGTTCGGGGAGGCCACGACGACGAGGTCCAGCTCGTCCGCCCGGTCGAACAGCTCCTCGGCGGTGGCGGCGAGCCGGACCTCCGGGAACTCGGCGAGGGCCTGCTTCTGCCGCTCCGGGCTGGAGGTGACCACGGTGTCCAGGGCGAGGCCCTCGGTGGCGGCGATCAGCGGGGCGTGGAAGACCGAGCCGGCGAGGCCGTAGCCGATCAGGCCGACGCGGAGGGGGGTAGCAGTCATGCGTCCCACTTTGGCAACGCTGTTGCGAAAGTGCAAGCGGAGGGGAGAATGGGGGCGTGAACAGGAGTGAGCCGAGGGCGGGGATGACGGGGGACAAGGGCGTCGCGGGGGCGAACCTGGGACTGGTGCGCAGCCACAACACCGCACTGGTGCTGGGGCTGCTGAGGGACGCCGGGGCGGAGGGCATCAGCCGGCTGGAGCTGGCCGAGCGCACCGGGCTGACCCCGCAGGCCGTCAGCAAGATCACCGCGCGGCTGCGGGCGGAGGGCTTCGCCACGGAGGCCGGGCGGCGGGCGTCCACCGGGGGCAAGCCGCGGACCGTCCTGCGGCTGGTGCCGGAGGCGGGGCACGCCGTCGGGGTGCACCTGGACCGCGACGAACTGCGCGCCGTGCTCGTCGACCTCGACGGGACCGTGGTGGCCGGACGGCGCGCGGAACTGGACCTGGGGGCGGGGGCCGAGGCCG
>NZ_JACBWZ010000516.1 GCF_013870595.1 Streptomyces sp. WELS2
GAGGCCTACCGCACCCGGGCGGCCGGGATCCGGGGCGTGCTGGCGTACCGGGAGGCCGGAGCGGACCGGCCGTCCTGGTATGTGGGACGGCTGCCCGGTACGCAGGACGGGCACGGCGGGCTGTGGCGGCAGGACACCGGGCGGACCCGGGAGGCCCGCTGCGGCGCCGACGCCTCGAACCGCTGCTGGGCACGGGAGCCGGGCTCCCTGTCCTACTGGCGGGAGACCGGCGAGGTGTGGTCGCTGTCCGACCGCATGCTGTTCGCGCTCCCCCTGGCCGGCCTGGACCGCCCCTTGGACTGACCCGACGGGTCCGTCGGGGCCACACCCCCGGACCCGACCCCGCGCCGTCCGAGAGCTCGCCCGCGCCCCATCGGCCCCGGCCCCATCCCAACCCCCGGCCGCGCTCCCGCCTTCACGCGTCGACAGACCAGGCGGCGGGATGATTCCCTGGCCCGCATGAGCAGCGTTCCCGTCACCACGTGGTCCCTGGAGCAGACGTCCCCGGCCGACCTCCTGCCCGCCGCCGCCCCCGACGGCGAGGTCCGGATCGTCCGCGCCGAGGTGCCCTCCCCCGAGTTCAGCCGGTTCCTGTACGCCTCGGTCGGCGGCGACATCCACTGGACCGACCGGCTGGGCTGGGCGTACGCGCGCTGGCAGGAGTACCTGGAGCGGCCCGGCGTGGAGACGTGGGTGGCCTACGACCGGGGCACCCCGGCCGGTTACGTCGAACTGGAGCCGCAGGACGACGGAGTGGTCGAGATCGTCTACTTCGGGCTGATCCCCGCCTTCCGCGGCCGGCGCATCGGCGGCCATCTGCTGGCCTACGGCACGGCCCGCGCCTGGGACCTGGCCGAGCGGTGGCCTGGGCGGACGCCGACGAAGCGGGTGTGGCTGCACACGTGCAGCAAGGACGGCGAGCACGCGATGGACAACTACCTGCGGCGGGGCTTCAAGCTGTTCGACACCAAGGTGGAACCGGAACCGGAGGTGGCCACACCGGGGCCGTGGCCCGGCGCATACCCCGCCTGACCTGCCAAGACAAGCCGTCCGGCGGCACATGTGAGCGACACCACCCTCGTCTCGCATAGCGGGACATCAATGTCCGGATGATGGACGAAGCTGGACGGTGTTCAGATCGCCGTGACACGCTTCCGTCATGTCTGGAACTGGAATTGCCTTGGTGAGTCGGCGGCACGTCGACCTCGGCCGCATGTCCAGCGCCATCTGTCCGGTGGGCTGACGCCTCCCAGCACCGCCGCACACCCCGTCCCCTTCCTTGCGCGCAAAGCCGCGCACGCCTGCCCGCGTGCGCGCGTCCGCGCAGGTCAGAGCTGATTCCCACCGGTCCCGAAGGACGTAGAACCATGGCCGCCACCCCACCGAACCCCGCCGCCTCCGCGCCCCGCCGCAAGGTGAGCCGTCACCGCGGCGAGGGCCAGTGGGCCGCCGGCCACTTCACGCCGCTCAACGGCAACGAGCAGTTCAAGAAGGACGACGACGGTCTCAATGTGCGGACACGCATTGAGACGATCTACTCCAAGCGCGGCTTCGACTCGATCGACCCCAACGACCTGCGCGGCCGGATGCGCTGGTGGGGGCTGTACACCCAGCGCAAGCCCGGGATCGACGGCGGCAAGACGGCGATCCTGGAGCCCGAGGAGCTCGACGACAGCTACTTCATGCTGCGCGTCCGCATCGACGGCGGGGCGCTGACCACACGGCAGTTGCGGGTCATCGGCGAGATCTCGCAGGAGTTCGCGCGCGGCACGGCGGACATCACCGACCGGCAGAACGTCCAGTACCACTGGATCCGGATCGAGGACGTGCCCGAGATCTGGGACCGGCTGGAGAGCGTGGGCCTGTCCACCGTGACCGCCTGCGGTGACACCCCGCGCGTGATGATCGGCTCCCCGGTGGCGGGCATCGCCGAGGACGAGATCATCGACGCGACGCCGGCGCTGGAGGAGATGAAGCGCCGCGTCCTGAACAACAAGGCCTACTCCAACCTCCCCCGCAAGTTCAAGACGGCCATCTCGGGGTCGCCGCTGCTGGACGTGGTGCACGAGATCAACGACGTCGCGTTCGTCGGCGTCCGCCACCCCGAGCACGGGCCGGGCTTCGACGTGTGGGTGGGAGGCGGACTGTCCACCAACCCCAAGCTCGGTGTGCGGCTGGGCGCCTGGGTGCCGATCGACGAGGTGCCGGACGTCTACGAGGGCGTCATCTCGATCTTCCGTGACTACGGTTACCGGCGGCTGCGCAACCGCGCCCGGCTGAAGTTCCTCGTCGCCGACTGGGGCGCGGAGAAGTTCCGGCAGGTGCTGGAGGACGAGTACCTGAAGCGCAAGCTGGTCGACGGGCCCGCCCCGGAGCAGCCGGTGCGGCAGTGGCGCGACCACATCGGCGTGCACCGGCAGAAGGACGGCCGGTTCTACGTCGGTTTCGCGCCGCGGGTCGGCCGGGTCGACGGCGCCACGCTCACCAAGGTCGCCGACCTCGCCGAGGCGCACGGCTCGGGGCGGGTCCGCACCACCGTCGAGCAGAAGATGATCATCCTCGACGTCGAGCAGGACAAGGTCGACTCGCTGGTGGAGGGCCTGGAGGCGCTGGACCTCACCGCCCGGCCGTCCTCCTTCCGGCGCGGCACCATGGCCTGCACCGGCATCGAGTTCTGCAAGCTCGCCATCGTGGAGACCAAGCAGCGCGGCTCCCAGCTGATCGACGAACTCGAGCGCCGTCTGCCGGAGTTCGACGAGCCGATCACCATCAACCTCAACGGCTGCCCGAACGCCTGCGCCCGTATCCAGGTCGCGGACATCGGCCTCAAGGGCCAGCTGGTCCTGAACGACCGGGGCGAGCAGGTCGAGGGCTACCAGGTGCACCTGGGCGGCGCCCTCGGCCTGGAGGCCGGCTTCGGCCGCAAGGTGCGCGGTCTGAAGGTGACGTCCGAGGAACTGCCCGACTACATCGAGCGGGTGCTCAAGCGCTTCCAGGCCGAACGCGAGGACGGCGAACGGTTCGCGACGTGGGCGGCGCGCGCTTCCGAGGAGGCGCTGTCGTGAGCGAGCGGGCCGCGCCCTTCTACTGCCCCTATTGCGGCGACGAGGACCTGCGCCCGAGCGGTGAGGGTCACGGCGCCTGGGAATGCGGGGCGTGCAACCGCGCATTCCAGCTGAAGTTCCTGGGTCTGCTGGCCCGGGGCGTTCAGCGAGCCGACCACGGAGGGGACGATCGGATATGACGACTCGGGACGAGTGGTCCGCCGAGGAGTTGAAGGCCCTCGCCGAACGGGCGGGCCGGGAGCTGGAGGAGGCCTCCGCGCTGGAGATCCTCCAGTGGGCGGTGGACACCTTCGGTGAGGAGTTCTGCGTCACCTCCTCCATGGAGGACGCGGTGGTCGCCCACCTCGCCTCGCGCGTGCGCAAGGGCGTGGACGTCGTCTTCCTGGACACCGGCTACCACTTCCCGGAGACCATCGGCACCCGGGACGCGGTGGAGGCCGTGATGGACGTCAACGTCATCACCCTCACCCCGCGCCAGACGGTCGCCGAACAGGACGCCCAGTACGGCCCGAAGCTGCACGACCGCGACCCCGACCTGTGCTGCAAGCTGCGCAAGGTCAGGCCCCTCGAGGAGGGACTGGCCGGCTACCGGGCCTGGGCGACCGGACTGCGCCGCGACGAATCCCCGACCCGGGCGAACACCCCCGTCGTCGGCTGGGACGAGAAGCGGCAGAAGGTCAAGGTCTCGCCGATCGCCCGCTGGACCCAGGACGACGTGGACGCCTACATCACCGAACACGGCGTGCTGGCCAACCCGTTGCTGATGGACGGCTACACCTCCATCGGCTGCGCCCCGTGCACCCGCAGGGTCCTGGAGGGCGAGGACGCGCGCGCCGGCCGCTGGGCGGGACGCGCCAAGACCGAGTGCGGGCTGCACGGATGACGAACGATCGGATCCAGGAGATGCACGTGACGACCGGAGCCACCGTCTGGCTCACGGGTCTGCCGAGCGCCGGCAAGACCACCATCGCGTACGAGCTGGCGGGCCGGCTGCGTGCCGAGGGCCACCGCGTCGAGGTGCTCGACGGCGACGAGATCCGCGAATTCATCTCGGCCGGGCTCGGCTTTTCCCGGGAGGACCGGCACACCAACGTCCAGCGCATCGGCTTCGTCGCCGAACTGCTCGCCCGCAACGGCGTCAAGGCGCTGGTGCCGGTGATCGCGCCGTACGCGGACAGCCGGGAGGCCGTGCGCAAGCGGCACGCGGGGAACGGGACGCCGTATCTGGAGATCCATGTGGCGACCCCGGTCGATGTGTGCAGCGTGCGCGATGTGAAGGGCCTGTACGCCAAGCAGGCCGCGGGCGAGCTGTCCGGGCTCACCGGGGTCGACGACCCGTACGAGGAGCCCGAGACGCCCGATCTGCGGATCGAGTCGCAGCACCAGACGGTCCAGGAGTCCGCGGCGTCGGTGTACGCGCTGCTGAGCGAGAGGGGACTGGCATGACCACGGTCGCCAAGACGGAGGGCGGCACCGAGAGCCCGTACG
>NZ_JACBWZ010000517.1 GCF_013870595.1 Streptomyces sp. WELS2
CCCGGATCGTCAGGTTCCGGATGATCACGTTGTGGACGCCCTGGCCGAGCTGGGCGTGCGCGGGGTCACGGTCGACACCGCGAACCGGCTCCAGGGCCGGGAGTACGACGTGACGGTCGTCCTGCACCCGCTCTCCGGCCGCCCCGACGCCACCGCGTTCCACCTGGAGACCGGCCGGCTGTGCGTCCTGGCCTCCCGCCACCGCCACGCCTGCATCATGATCTGCCGGGCCGGCGTCCCCGACCTCCTGGACGACTACCCCGCCACGGAACCGGTCCAGCTGGGCACCCTGGTGAAGTTCCCGGACGGCTGGGAGGCGAACCACGCGGTGCTGTCCCACCTGACCGAGCACCGGGTGGCCTGGCGCCCCTGACCGACTACGGCCCACCCCCCGGCCGGACGGAGTCCGGCACGCCCGCCGGCCTCCGTGAGCGTGGGAGCGCGTCCGGAATAAACGGAGACTCCCTCCTGTTGGCGCCCGGAGGACAGCGCAGTGCTCGGAACAGGAGGCCATACGGTGGCGGCAGACGAGGTTGACGAGATCAGGGGGGTCACGCGCGGCAGCGCCCCCGTGCCCCTGTCCGTACTGGACCTGGTGACCGTCGGCGCGGGGAGTACCGCCTCCGACGCCCTGCGCACCAGCGTCTCGCTCGCCCGGCTCGCGGAGTCCCGCGGCTTCCACCGGTACTGGGTCGCCGAGCACCACTCCATGCCCGGCGTGGCCTCCTCCTCCCCCGCCGTGATCCTCGCCCACCTCGCCGCCCACACCGACCGCATCCGGCTCGGCTCGGGCGGCGTCATGCTGCCCAACCACGCACCGCTGGTGATCGCGGAGCAGTTCGGCACGCTGGAGGCGATGGCCCCGGGCCGGGTCGACCTGGGGCTGGGCCGGGCACCGGGCACGGACGGCGCCACCGCCGCGGCCCTGCGCCGCACCGACCGGCTGAACGAGGGCGCCGACGACTTCCCCCAGCAGCTCGCCGAGCTGACCCGGTTCCTGGACGACGACTTCCCCGACGGACACCCGTACCGGCGCATCCACGCGATCCCGGGGCCCGTGCAGGGCACCTCGCCCGGCGGGGTGCAGTCCCCGCACCGCCCGCCGATCTGGCTGCTCGGCTCCTCCGGGTTCAGCGCGCGGCTGGCCGGCCTGCTCGGTCTGCCGTTCGCCTTCGCGCACCACTTCTCCGCGCAGAACACCATCCCGGCCCTTGACCTGTACCGGGAGACCTTCCGCCCGTCCGCCGTCCTGGCCGAGCCGTACGCCCTCATCGGGGTCTCCGCCCTCGCCGCGGACGACCCGCGGGAGGCCCGCCGGCAGACCCGGGCGGTGGCGCTGAACATGCTCCGGCTGCGCACCGGCCGGCCGGGGCTGTTCCCGGACCCGGAGGAGGCCGAGCGGCACGAGTTCAGCCCGATGGAGGAGGAGTTCATCACCTCCTGGACGGCGAACATCGTGCACGGCACGGCCGACGAGGTCCGCACCGGCCTGGACGATCTGCACAAGCGCACCGGGGCCGACGAGCTGATGCTCGTCTCGCACGCGCACCGCGGCGAGCTGCGGCTGCGCTCCTACGAACTGATCGCCGACGCCTACGGGTTGCCGACCGCGTAGGTCCGCGCGCCGAGCAGCTCGGAGATACGGTCCGGCGGCACCGGGCGGGAGTACAGCCAGCCCTGCCCGGTGTCGCAGCCGATCCGGCGCAGCCGGCTGGCCTGGGCCGAGGTCTCTACGCACTCCGCGGTGACCGTGAGGCCGAGCCGGTGGGCGAGCTGGATCATCGCCTCGACGACGACCTCGTCGGCCGGGTTGGGCATGGCGTCCCGGGCGGCCTCCTCGTACTGGAAGCCGCGGACGAAGGAGCCGTCCAGCTTCAGCGCGGAGACCGGCAGCCGGCTCAGGTAGGCGAGGTTGGAGTAGCCGGTGCCGAAGTCGTCGATGGCGATGCGCACGCCCATGTCGCTGAGTGCCTGCAGGGCCTGGAGCGGGCGGCCCGCCGAGCCCATCACCGCGGACTCGGTCAGCTCCAGCTGGAGCAGGTGCGGGGCGAGCCCGGTCTCGGCGAGGGTCTCGGCGACGTCGGCCACCAGGTCGGAGTCCCACACCTGCCGTACGGCCACGTTGACACTGACGAAGATGGGCGGTTCGCCGGGGCGGTCGAGCTGCCAGCGGCGGGCCTGCCGGCAGGCGGTGACCAGCGCCCAGCGGCCCAGCTGCACGATCGAGCCGTCCTCCTCGGCCAGTCCGATGAACCGATTCGGCGTGAGCGTGCCGAACTGCGGGTGGTGCCAGCGGATCAGCGCCTCGACACCGTTGAGCCGGCCGTCCTCCATGGCCACCAGCGGCTGGTACTCCAGTGCGAACTCGCCCCGCTCGATGGCGGGGCGGAGGGTGGAGGACAGGGCCTGGCGGGTCATGCGGTGGGCGTTGCGCTCGGGGTCGAACAGGGTCCAGCGGGCCTTGCCGTCGGCCTTCGCCCAGTACAGCGTCGTATCGGCGGCCTGCATCAGCCCGGTGGCCGTGGTGCCCGCGGCGTGCCGTTCGACGACGCCGATGGAGGCGGTCAGCGACAGCCGCTGTCCGGCCAGGTCGAAGGGTTCCTGAAGGGCCTTGAGCGCGGAGTCGGCCAGGTCGGCGAGTTGTTCGGTGCCGGTGGAGTCCTCCACCAGCAGGGCGAACTCGTCGCCGCCGAGCCGGGCCACCAGCGGGGTGGCGGCGCGGGCGTAGCCTGCCGCGTCGGCGACCCGGGTCAGCCGTGCGGCCACGGCCGAAAGCAGCCGGTCGCCGACGCGGTGGCCGAGGGTGTCGTTGACGGCCTTGAAGCCGTCGAGGTCCAGATAGCACAGGCCGATCCGGCCGGTGCCGCCCTGTTCGTACGGCTCCGCCTCCAGCGCGGCCGTCAGCCGCTCGAAGAACAGCGTGCGGTTGGGCAGCCGGGTCACCGGGTCGTGCATCTGCAAATGCCGTAGTTGTGCCTGGAGTTCGCGGCTGGCGCTGATGTCGGCGACCGACATCAGGGCGCCGGGCTCGCCGCCGCTCAGCGGGGCCAGGGTGATCTGCGCCCACACCGAGTTCCCTCCGGGCCGTTTGAGCCGGCGGGTGCAGCGCAGCCGGGTCTGGCGGCCGCTCAGCACCTCCTGGAAGGCGTGCCGGCCGCGGGGGTCCGCGGCCAGGTCCACCAGGTCGGCGGCGGACCGCCCGACGGCTGTGTCCGCGTCGATGCCGAGCAGTTCACCGAGGGCGGTGTTGGCGGTGACGACGAGCCCCTCGGGACCCACGACCGCCATGGCGAGCGGGGCGGTCGCGAAGACACGGTGGTAGGTGGTGTAGTGACTGTCTGTGACGGCTGACCGGTCGAGGTCTGCCGCGGGCGTCGGCCCTTCGGACGTTCCGCTCACCGCTCGCTCCCGCAGTGCACTCGATCTCTGTCCGTGCCGGAAAGTGTGCCGATCATAGAGGCTGGCCCCGGGCCCTTCCAGCCGATGTCCAGTGTCCCGGACCGAGCACAGGTTCTGACAGATCGTTTCTGCCCGCACCTGGGCAGCTTCTTCGGCCCTCCGACAAGTTGTGACGTTCCGTGAATGTTTCCGGATATCGAGCGCCGGGGCGCGCCCGGCGCTCGATGGGCGTGCGCTCACCCATCCGGTGCACACAAACAGGGCATAAACCAATGAATACCAGCAATCTGGGTGCGGGTCCCGCGAACCACACCCGGAGGTCACGTCCGTGCCCAAGCTGCGCAGCACCGCCGCCGTGTTCACCACGATGTCGGCGCTCGCCGCGACCTCGATCCTCACCGGCCGGTCGGCCGCCGAGCCGTTCTCCACGGCCCCCTGCGCGCTGCACCGCACCGACGCCCACCACTCGGAGGGCGTGGACACCTGGAACACCGCCTACCCCCGTCCGGCCGGCACCCTCGACGCCGTACTGGTCTTCCTGTCCTTCCCCGACTCCGCCCCGCGCACCACCCCCGAGGAACTGACGGCCGACCACTTCCCGGCCACCAGCGGCTTCTACGCGCAGTCCTCCTACGGCAGGTTCACCCTGCGCCCGCACCCGCTGCGGCGCTGGCTGCGCATGCCGCGGCCGTCGACGTCGTACGCCATAAGGCGGGACTGGAGCGCCGAGGACCGCGCCGCCTATCTGCGCGACGCGTTCGCCGTGGCCGACAAGGAGGTCGACTTCTCGCGCTACCAGGTCGTCTACCTCGTCGCGGATCCGGACGCGCCCGGGGTCGACTCGGACGCCACGAAGGTGGTGAACCTCGACGCGCCCCTGCGCGCGGACGGCACCGACATCCACCGGGTGGTCACCGTCTTCGAGCACCACCCGCCGGACCGGCTGGTCCTCGCCCACGAGACCGGCCACGTCTTCGACCTGCCCGATCTGTACCACCGTCCGGCCGACGGCAAGGGCGACTGGGACACCCATGTCGGCGACTGGGACCTGATGGGCAGCCAGTTCGGCCTGGCACCCGACCTGCTGGGCTGGCACAAGTGGCGGCTCGGCTGGCTGGATCCGCGCCAGGTGGTGTGCGTGCGCGGTGCC
>NZ_JACBWZ010000518.1 GCF_013870595.1 Streptomyces sp. WELS2
GGCGATCGAGCGGGCCGAGACCGAGCTGGGGGCACGGCTGGGCCGGAGCGTGGTCAAGCTGTCCGGCTGGGACGCCCTGCTGGCGGCGGCACGGGTGCCGTAGGCGTCCGAGCCGGGGCGGGAGTGCCCTGGAGGCGGGACACACAGCGGCAACAGACCTGAAATCAACAAACTGTTCAAGGCCCTTACGGTCTCCTTCTGTCCGGCCGTCCGGATGCCCGGGTGTCCGAATGCGCGGGTGTCCGGATCCCGCCCCCGTCCGCCGCAGATGGAGACCTCGACCTCATGGCCACGACCGCAGCCGCGCACCCCGTCGACGAGATTCCCCCCATCCGGCAACTGGCCGCCTTCGGGCTCCAGCATGTGCTCGCGATGTACGCGGGCGCCGTCGCCGTGCCGTTGATCGTGGGCGGCGCGATGCGGCTGTCACCCTCCGATCTGGCGTATCTGATCACCGCGGACCTGCTGGTGTGCGGGATCGCGACACTGATCCAGTGTGTCGGCTTCCGGTGGTTCGGCGTGCGGCTGCCGGTCATGCAGGGGTGCACGTTCGCGGCCGTGTCGCCGATGGTGCTCATCGGGACGACGGGCGGCGGGCTGCCCGCGATCTACGGCTCCGTGATCGTCGCCGGGCTGGCCATCATGCTGCTGGCGCCGGTCTTCGGCAGACTGCTGCGCTTCTTCCCGCCGCTGGTGACCGGCACGGTGATCCTGATCATCGGGGTCTCGCTCCTCCCGGTCGCGGGCAACTGGGCGGCGGGTGGCGCCGGTTCGAAGGACTTCGGCGAGCCGCGGAATCTGGCGCTGGCGGGCTTCGTACTGGCCGTGGTGCTCGGCGTGCAGCGGTTCGCGCCCGTGTTCCTCTCCCGGATCGCCGTGCTCGTCGGCATCGCGGCCGGGCTCGCGGTCGCCGTGCCGCTGGGGTTCACCGACTTCGGCGGGGTCGCCGACGCCGACTGGCTGGGCATCAGCACGCCGTTCCACTTCGGGGCGCCCGAGTTCCGGGCCTCCGCCATCGCGTCCATGCTGGTGGTGGCCCTGGTGTCCATGACCGAGACCACGGGGGACCTGATCGCGGTCGGCGAGCTGACCGGGCGGCGGGCCGAGCCGCGCACGCTGGCCGACGGGCTGCGCGCGGACGGTCTGTCGACCGTGCTGGGCGGGGTGTTCAACACCTTCCCGTACACGGCGTACGCGCAGAACGTGGGCCTGGTCGGCATGACCCGGGTGCGCAGCCGCTGGGTGGTCGCGGCGGCCGGCTCCATCCTGGTACTGCTCGGTCTGCTGCCCAAACTGGGGGCGGTGGTCGCGGCGGTCCCGGCGCCGGTGCTCGGCGGGGCCGGGCTGGTGATGTTCGGAACGGTCGCGGCGAGCGGACTGCGGACGCTGAGCCGGGTCGACTTCCGGGGCAACGGCAACCTGACCGTGGTGGCCGTCCCGGTGGCGATCGGCATGCTGCCGGTGGGCGTGCCCACGCTGTACGCGAAGTTCCCTGACTGGTTCCAGACGGTGATGAACAGCGGCATCAGCGCGGGGTGCCTGTCCGCGATCGTACTGAACCTGCTCTTCAACCACCTTCCGGAAAAGGGTGGTTCAGCCGTCGACCGGAACACGGCCGGCGTGGCCGAGCCGGGCGGCCTGCCGGTCGGCCGCGGCGAGGAGGCTGTCGAGCAGCCCCGGGAAGAGGCTCTCTAGATCGTCCCGGCGCAGGCCGTTCATCTTGGCCGTGCCCCGGTAGACCTGCCGGACGACGCCGCTCTCCCGCAGCACCCGGAAGTGGTGCGTGGTGGTGGACTTGGTCACCGGCAGGTCGAACTGCGAGCAGGTCAACTCGGCTTCCCTTGCGGCCAGTTCACGCACGATCCGCAACCGCATCGGGTCGGACAGCGCGTGCAGCACGGACTCCAGCCGGATGTGCTCACGGTCCGGATGCGGCAGCGCACGGCCGGTGGCACCGCCGGCGGCTGTCTCGGTCACGGCGACCGCCCTTCGTCACGGAACTTCTTCGATGACCATCGTACGAGATCCCTCATGGTTCGACACGTGCCGTAGTTTCATGCCCATCGTAGTACGATGAATGCCGTACGAAAGGATCAAGCCGTCCGCGACGAATTGGAGTCCGTCATGCCCGCGCTCTTCGAGCCCCTCACCCTGCGCGAAGTGACCGTCCCGAACCGGGTGTGGATGGCGCCGATGTGCCAGTACTCGGCCGAGCCGGAGGGGCCGCTCACCGGTGCGCCGCACGACTGGCACTTCGCGCACTAAGCGGCGCGGGCCGCCGGGGGCACCGGGCTGATCCTGACGGAGGCGACCGCCATCGCCCCCGAGGGCCGGATCTCCCCGTACGACCTCGGACTGTGGAACGACACCCAGGTGGAGGCCTTCCGGCGGATCACCCGCTTCCTCACCGAGCAGGGCACCGTACCGGGCGTCCAGCTCGCACACGCCGGCCGGAAGGCATCGACCGAGCGGACCTGGAAGGGCGGCGGGCCCGTCGGACCGGAGGCGCACGGCTGGCAGCCCCTCGCGCCGAGTGCGCTGCCGTTCAGCGAACGCCACCCGGTGCCCACCGAACTGACGGCCGGTCAGATCCAGGAGATCGTCGGGCAGTTCGCCGCCGCCGCGCGCCGGGCGCTGGCCGCGGGCTTCGAGACCGTGGAGATCCACGGCGCCCACGGCTACCTGGTCAACGAGTTCCTCTCCCCGCACTCCAACCACCGTACGGACGCCTACGGCGGCTCGTACGAGAACCGCACCCGGTTCGCCCTGGAGATCGTGGACGCCGTACGCGAGGCGTGGCCCGCGGAGAAGCCGGTGCTGTTCCGCGTCTCCGCCACCGACTGGCTGGACGAGGGCGGCTGGACTCCGGACGACACGGTCCGCTTCGCCCGGGACCTGCACGCCCACGGCGTGGACCTGCTCGACGTCTCCACCGGCGGCAACGCGAGCGGTGTCAGCATCCCGACCGGGCCGGGCTACCAGGTGCCGTTCGCGACCCGGGTGAAGGCCGAGACCCCGCTGGCGGTCGGCGCCGTGGGACTGATCACCGAGGCCGGGCAGGCCGAGAAGATCCTGGCGAACGGCGAGGCCGACGTGATCCTGCTCGGCCGCGAGCTGCTCCGCAACCCGTCCTGGGCCCGGCAGGCGGCCCGCGAACTGGGCGCGGAGATCCGGGTGCCGATCCAGTACCACCGGTCGGTCTGACCCCGGTCCCGGAAGGACGGCTCGGGCGATCCGGGCAGGGCCGGGACGGGCAGCCGTACGGTCTCTGCGGCCCGGGCCGGGCCGGGCAGCCGTATCACCCCGGCGGTCCGGGCCCGCGCCCGTTGCCTGGGCGGTCGCGGGGTCCGGTGGTCGTGTTCCGTCGCCCAGGTCGTCATGTCGTGGGCAGCAGTCGTCCCACGGTCTGCTCCAGGCGGGGCAGTGACCGCTGGCCCGCGAGGGCGAGGGCGATCGCGGCCACGACGCCCGCCCACGCGACCGGGCCGAGCGGGGTGCAGCCGAAGGCGCGGCTGAGCACCGGGGTCTGGACCACGGCGACGAGCGCCAGCGCGGAGCCCAGCGAGGTCACCTGCACCAGCCGGCTGTCCCGCCGGTCGAGCAGGGTCTGCACCAGCTGGGTGCCGACCACCCCGCACAGGGCCATGGTGCTGGAGCGGCGGGCGGTGCCCGGGGTGAAGCGGCCGATCAGCCAGGCCGTGACCGCGCCCAGACAGGTGGTCAGCGCCCGGTGCCGGATCTGCCGCAGCAGCGGGGCGCCCAGCACCGCGGACGCGTCCTCCGGCGACCCGCTCCGCGCCCGGACCGCGCCCTGCGCGTCCTCCTTCTCCGTCACCGCCACGGCCATCGACGGGAAGAGGTCGGTGAACAGGTTCACCATCAGCATCTGCCGGGTGGACAGCGGCGCCCGTCCGGACAGCAGGGTCCCGATGATGCCGAAGCCGACCTCGCCCGCGTTGCCGCCGATCAGGATGGCGATGGCGTCGGCCACGCTGTGCCACAGGGCGCGGCCCTCGCCCACCGCGTCGACCAGGACCGTCAGATCGTCGTCGGTGAGCACGATGTCCGCCGCGTTGCGGGCGGCGGCCGAGCCCCGGGCGCTGATGCCGACGCCGATGTCCGCCGCGCGGATCGCCGCGGCGTCGTTGGCGCCGTCACCTACCATGCCGACCACCCGCCCCGCGTCCCGGAGCGCCTCCACCACCTGGAGCTTCTGCTCGGGTGCCACCCGGGCCACCACACCCGCGTCGCGCAGCATCCGGGCCCGGGCCCCGCGGTCGGCGGCGGCGAGCTCGTCTCCGGTGACCACCACCGTGTCGGCGGGCCAGCCCAGGTCGGCGGCGATGGCCCGCGCGGTCTGCGGATGGTCGCCGGTGAGCATCACCGGCCGTACGCCCGCCCCGTTGAGCGCGTCCACCAGTTCCGTGGAGGTCACGCGCGGTACGTCGGACAGCGCCAGCAGGCCGACGAACTCCAGGTTCTCCAGCGGCCGTTCGAGGGCCTCGTCCTCCCGCTCGGCCGCGTCCAGGCGACGTTCGGCCACCGCG
>NZ_JACBWZ010000519.1 GCF_013870595.1 Streptomyces sp. WELS2
GATGTCGGTGCCGAGGTCGGGGTGGTAGCCGAACAGGACGTCGGCCGGGCCCTCGATCCGCAGCCGGCCCAGGGCGGCGGGCAGCAGCAGGCTCTCCGCCCGGGCCAGCCGCTCCCGTCCCCCCGGGGTCGTCACGGTGACCGGCGCCCCCGCGTTGCTCACGACCATCGCCGTGGAGAACTCGCGCACCAGCGGCGCCGCGGTGCCGGCCCGCCACCGCTCCAGCGCGAAATAGCGTCCGGCGCACAGCACGGTACGTTCCACACCGTCGTCCACCGGCACGCTCAGACCGGAGTGGAAGTCGGGGCGCGGCTCGGGACGCCACTCCTCCAGGAGCCGTTCGATGCCGGCGTGCCACTCCCGGTCGGGGATCGGGGCGCCGTCCTCCATCCGGTGGCGCATCGCGTGCTGCTGGATGTCGGAGGTCTGCTCGATCTCGTAGACGAGCGTGCCCGGGCCGAAGCTGTGCAGGGTGCCGCCGGGAACGTAGAGGGTCTGCCCGGCGCGTACCGGCAGACGGCGCAGGACCGCGTCGAAGTCCTGTGCCAGCAGCGCCCGGTGCAGCCGGTCGCGGTCGACGCCGCGCCGGACACCGGCCAGGGCGGTGGCCCCGGGTGCCGCTTCCAGGATGTGCCACGCCTCCGTCTTGCCGTTGGGCTCGCCCTCGAGGCGGCGGGCGGTCTCGTCGTCGGCGTGCAGGTGGACCGGGAGCGGACCGGTGGCGTCGATGAACTTCGTCAGCACGGGGAAGCGGTCGCCGTGCGGGCCGCGCCCGAGCAGGTCCTCGGCGTGCTCCCGCACCAGCTCGCGCAGGGTCCGCCCGGCCAGCGGACCGGCGGTCACCACCGCGACCTCGCCGTCCACGTCGCTGACCTCCCAGGTCTCGGCGACCGGACCGTCCGGCAGACCGGCACGGCCCCACCGGTCGGCCAGCACGCGCCCGCCGAACACGTGCTGCTTGACCGGCGTGGCCAGGCGCAACGGATACCACTCCACGGACTGCCCCTCCCGCGTCGGCCGGTCTCCTCCGCTGCGGGGGTTCCCGCCGCCCCCGGGCGCAAACCGGGACGAAGCGTCCGGCTCGCCGCCGTGGCCGTACACGGCGGTGTGGCGCATCGTGGAGGGGGCTGGCGATCCGCGGGGAAGGCCGTCTCGTCCGACCCGTGGGGCGAGCCGGCCGCATCACCGCGTACTGGTGCGGCCGAGGGAAGGAGCGCGTTTCGATGAGACGAGAGAAGCCGCGCCCGGAGCAGGCCGATGCGCTGGCGGGCGCCGCGGTCGATCCCAGCGGGCTGCTGGACCTGCTGGGCGTCGCCGCGGTGCTGCTGGAGGCCGACGGCAAGATCGACATGTGGAGCCCGCAGGCAGAGGAGCTGTTCGGCTACACCCGCGGCGAGGCGGTCGGGCAGTACGCGGCGTCGTTGCTCCTCCACCCCGAGCACCAGGACGCGGCGGTCACCCTGTTCGCCGACGTGATGGAGACCGGCCGGCGCTGGGCGGGAGCCTTCCCCGTCCGGCTCAAGGACGGCGGCACCCGGATGATCGAGTTCCGCAACGTCCGGCTGACGGACAGCCTCGGGGACCACTACGCCCTCGGCCTGGCCGTCGACCGGGTCGCCCTGCGGCAGATGGAACGCAAGCTGGCCCTGTCCAACCGACTGGTCAGCCAGGCGCCGATCGGGCTGGCCGTCATGGACACCGAGCTGCGCTATCTCGCCGTCAACCCCGCCCTCGCGGCCATGCACGGCGTGCCCGAGGCCGATCACGTCGGCCGCGGGTTCCGCGAGATCCTGTCCGACCCGGACTTCGGGGGCGCCGAGGAGGTGATGCGGCGGGTCCTGGAGACCGGCACCCCCGTGGTGGAGGAGCAGGTGGTGGGCCGTACGCCCGCCGACCCGGAGCAGGAGCACGCCTGGGCGTTGTCCGTCTACCGGCTGGAGGACCACCGCGGCCGGCCCCTCGGCATCGCCACCGTCGTGGTCGACGTCACCGACCGGTACCGGGCGGCGTGCAAGGCCGACGAGGCCCAGCGGCGGCTGCGGCTGATCGCCGACGGCTCGGCCCGGATCGGCACCACCCTGGAGGTGGACCGCACCGCGCGGGAACTGGCCGACGTGCTGGTGCCCGGCCTGGCCGACATGGTCTCGGTGGACCTGCTCGACTCGGTCCTGCAGACCGGCCGTACCGCCCCCGGCGACGGACCGGCGCTCTTCAGGGTCGTGGCGGTGAAGACCGCCTACCCCACCGACGCGGGCCGCGCCATGGTGCCACCCGGCCGCCTCACCACGTACCACGCCGACCACCCCGCGTCGCACTGCATCCGCAGCCGCCGCCCCCTGCTGATCACCCACCTGGGCGGGGGCGACCACTCCCGCATCGCCGCCGACTCCGAGGCCGCCGCGCTGCTGGCCCGGGCCGGCGTGCACACCGACATGGCCGTCCCGCTCATCGCCCGCGAGAAGATCCTCGGCGTCATGGGCCTGGCCCGGGCCCGCAACCCGCTGCCCTTCGACGAGGACGACCTCACCCTCGCCTGCGAGCTGGCCTCCTCCGCCGCGCTGAGCATCGACAACGCGGTGCTGCACCAGCACATCCGCAGTGCCGTCGAGACCCTCCAGCGCAGCCTCCTGCCGCAGCTCCCGCCCCGGCGCCCCGGCCTGGAGGTCGCCGTCCGCTACCGCCCGGCCCAGGCCCGCGACGAGGTCGGCGGCGACTGGTACGACGTGATCCCGCTCGACGGCGACCGCACGGCGCTCGCGGTGGGCGACGTCATGGGCAGCGGCATCCAGGCCGCCACCGCCATGGGCCGGCTGCGCACCGCGACCGCCACCCTCGCCGACCTCGACCTCGACCCGGCACGGATCCTCACCCACCTCGACAAGACCACCCGCGAGCTGGACCCGTACATCGCCACCTGCGTGTACGCGGTCTACGACCCCCACCGGGCCCGGCTGCACGTGGCGTCCGCCGGCCATCTGCCGCCGGCCCTGGTGCGCACCGGCGAGCAGCCGCGGCTGCTGGACCTGCCCACCGGCACGCCGCTCGGGGTGGGCGGTGTCCCCTTCGAGAGCACCACCGTCGAGCTGAAGCCCGGTGACCGCCTCGTGCTCTACACCGACGGGCTGGTGGAGACCCGTGACGACCCGATCGACGAGCGCCTGGAGGCCCTGCTGCGCCTGCTGGCAGCGCGGGACCAGTCCACGGAGGAGACCTGCGACCGGCTGCTGCCGACGTGCAGGGTGCGGGGCAGGGTGCCGTGCCGCATCGCCTGCACCATCTTGATCACGCCGCCGACGCCGGCCGCGGCCATGGTGTGCCCGATGTTCGACTTCAGCGAGCCGAGCAGCAGCGGTCGCGCGGCCGGCCGGTTCTGGCCGTAGGTGGCGAGCAGGGCCTGGGCCTCGATGGGGTCGCCGAGCCGGGTGCCGGTGCCGTGCGCCTCCACGGCGTCGACGTCCCCGGGCTTCAGCCGGGCGTCGGCGAGGGCCTGCCGGATCACCCGGCGCTGGGCGCGGCCGTTGGGCGCGGTCAGGCCGGTGCTGGCACCGTCCTGGTTGACCGCGCTGCCCCGCACCACGGCCAGCACCGGGTGTCCGAGCCGCCGGGCGTCGGACAGCCGTTCCAGCAGGAGCAGGCCCACGCCCTCGCCCCAGGCGGTGCCGTCGGCGGCGGCGGCGAAGGACTTGCAGCGGCCGTCCGGGGCGAGGCCGCCCTGGGCGCCGAAGTCCGCGAACGCGCCGGGCGAACTCATCACCGTGGCGCCGCCGGCCAGGGCCATCGCGCACTCCCCGCGCCGCAGCGCCTGCGCGGCCAGGTGCAGCGCGACCAGGGAGGAGGAGCAGGCCGTGTCGACGGTGAGGGCGGGGCCCTCCAGGCCGAGGAAGTAGGCGATCCGTCCGGAGGCGACGCTGCCGGAGTTGCCGGTGCTGAGATAGCCCATCGCCTCGGCGGGGATGGCCTCGGCCCGGGTGGCGTAGTCGTGCAGGTTCAGTCCGGTGAAGACGCCGACCGGCTCGCCCCGGACGGCCGACGGGTCCAGCCCGGCCGCCTCGAAGGCCTCCCAGGCCGTCTCCATCAGCAGCCGCTGCTGGGGGTCCATGGCCAGCGCCTCGCGCGGCGAGATGCCGAAGAAGTCGGCGTCGAACTCGTCGGCCCGGTGCAGGAATCCGCCCCGGCCCGCCGCGCCGGCCGGCCAGCCCCGGTTGTCCGGGAAGCCGGTGATGGCGTCCCGTCCCTCGGCCACCAGCTCCCACAGCCCGTCCGGGTCCTCGACGCCGCCCGGGTAGCGGCAGCTCATGCCGGTGATCGCCACCGGTTCGTGCCGGCTGTCGGTCAGTTCGCGCACCTGCCGCCGCGCCTCGCGCAGGTCGGCCGTCGCGCGCTTGAGGTAGTCGAGGTACTTGGCCTCGTTGGTCACGGCTTCCGTGCTCACGGCGACTCCAGTTCGGCGTCCAGCAGGTCGAAGATCTCCTCGGCGGTGGCCGACTCCAGGTCGGTCTCCGCCGGGCGGTCCACCGGCCGCTCCGGGGCGCCGGT
>NZ_JACBWZ010000052.1 GCF_013870595.1 Streptomyces sp. WELS2
CCGGGCCGGGCGGCCGGACGGGCCGGGTCGGGTCGGGTCGGGTCGGGCCATGGCACGGGCGGCCCCGGGCCATACGAGGACCGGGCGCCGGCCTGCGCGAGGGCAGGGCGGGGTCACTTCACCGGCAGGTGGTAGGCGACTCGGTAGCGGTCGGCCGGGATGACCACGTCGGCGGTCTCGACCGGTCGGCCGGAGGCGAAATAGGTGCGCTGGACGACCAGCACCACATGGCCGGGGACGCCGCCGAGCAGGTGCAGTTCCTCGGCGAGACCGGGACGGGCACCGACCTCCTCGGTGACGTTGTCCACGATGACGTCGATGGCGCGCATCCGCTCGACCACGCCCATCCCGCCGAGCGGCCCCTCCTCGGGCAGCATCACGGGCGTGCGGCCGGTGACCGCGAGGGGCTCCCAGGAGGTGGAGAGCATCATCGGCTCGCCGGCCTCCCGGAAGACGTACCGGGTGCACATGACCCGGTCGCCGGCCTGGATCGCGAGCCGCTCGGCGACGGCCGCGCCGGCCTCGGTCTGCGCGCTGCTGGACTCCCAGGTACCGCGCACCGAGGTGTCGGCCTGCTCCTGCCGGAAGGGGGTGGCACCGCCGGCCGGGCGGTATCCGGAGCGGGCCACCCGCCGGGGCACGGGCCGCTCGCGCACATAGGTGCCCGAGCCGGAGCGGCCCTCGACCAGCCCCTCGGCCATCAGCACCTTGCGGGCCTCCAGCGCGACCGTGTCCGAGACGCCGTACTCCTCGCGGATGCGGGCCTGCGAGGGCAGCCGGGTGTGGGGCGGCAGCAAGCCGTCGACGATCTTCTTGCGGAGATCACCCGCGACACGCAGATACGCCGGCTGCTCACCGAAAGCCACTGGCCACTCCCCTCAGGTTGTACAGACAGCAACAGCCTGGCAACCGTGGGTTCAGCGGTGCAAGCGAAGGCCAGAGAATCACCCGATGTGATGAAGTGGCGGTGGGGGTGCCTTTACGCAGGCACTTTTCCTCCCGTATAGGTGCCCTCGGTCCGCACCGGCTCACACCTGCATGCCGGTGCCGCTTCCTTCGTCGTCCCGCGCCGTGGGCGGCGTGGTGGCCAGCCCAAGGACCGACCGGACGACCACCGTGCGGACCGGATCGATCAGGTCCAGGCCGTTCTCGTAGTGCGCGGAGAAGCTGTCCGCGTCCCCGGCCCCGGCCGCCTTGGCCCATTCCGCGCGCGCCTTGTCCAGGTCGGCGGCGAGCGCGTCGACCGGCCCGGCGATGCCGTCCGGCCAGGAGTGGGCGCGCAGCATCCGGGCCTGCTCGCCGAGCGCGGCCGCCACCCGGCCGGCCCACGCCTTGTGGCCCGGCAGGTCGTCCTCCGCGTACTCCTCGCCGGGGGCGGTCTCCAGCGCCGCGTTGAGCACATGCGCGGCCTTCAGATAGGCGACCTGGTCGGCGTCCAGGTCGGTCTCGTCGTTGCGCAGCGACCCGGTCAGGTCACGGCCCTCGTCGGTGTGGCCGAACACGCAGGTCACCTCGCGGTCCCCGGCGGCCCAGCTGTCTTCGGTCGGCGTCAGGAAGTACACCTCGACGTACGCCGGCACGGCCCAGCCGTCCATCGCGTACCCGTCCTGGAGGGCCTGGCAGCGCTCGTCGGCGGTGTCGGCGACCGCGTCGTCCCCCGGGTAGGGGCCGCCGCCCGGCAGCCGGAAGGACGCGAAGACCTCGCCGTCGTGCGCGCCGCTGCACGACACCGTGTCCACGTCGTAGGTCACACCGGTGAGCGCACCGCCCGGCGCGTTGAAGCACTGGCCTTCCGTCAGCGAGACGCCGGCGCCGTCGCGTGCGCCCTCTTTGATTCCGTGCCACAGGGCCGAGGCACCGCCGGTGGCGAACAGCAGTGCCCAGAGCAGCAGTCCCACCCCGGACAGCACCGCGCCGCCCACGGCCAGCCCCGTGCCGCGCTCGCCGCGCCGGCGGATCTGCCGCAGTCCGGTCAGCCCGAGCACCAGTCCCACGCCGGGCACGAAGCACAGCACCCCGAGCACCAGGGACGCGATGGCGAGGCCGTTGACCGGTGCCGGGGCGTTGTACGGGCGGTAGCCCTGGGTCCACGGCTGGTACCCCGGCAACCCCGGCGCATCGCCCGGGGATCGGGGATGTACCGGCGGGCCGTACGGCCCCTGAGGCGGCGGAACGGACCCTTCTGGCTGCTGGGGGCCGGAAGGCGGGGGTATGGACACCGGTACCGTGCTCCTGGGTCGGGCGGCGGCAGCACAGGACCGGCGACCGGCCGGCGGCTGGACTGACGTACGACTGGCCGCATGGTAAGCGGGGCCCGGGCGGGCGCGGAACACGGCCCCGGACGGGCACGGGGAGAGCGGGGCCGGGTGGGAATGAGCGGGACGGGCCGGGAGGGGCACGAGTGAGCGGGGTGGCCGAGGAGACGGTCCGGCGGGTCAACGGCCTGACGGCCCGCTGGGCGTGGGCAACAGCCGAGGGGACGGTGTTCTCGGCGCCGGGTGTGTGGCCCCTGCTGGCCTTCCTCGCCGACGGCGCGGCGGGCCCGGCGCGCGCGGAGCTGTCCGATGCCCTCGGGGTGCCGGCCGATCAGGCGGCCGGTGCCGCACGGGAGTTGCTGGCCGGACTCTCGTCGATGCCCGGCCTGGACGCGGCGCTCGGCGTGTGGACGCACCACGGGCTGGCGCTGCGCGAGGAGTGGCGGGCGGGGCTGCCCGCCGGCGCCCACGGCCGGTTCGGGGACGACCTGGTCACCGCGCGGGAGCGGCTGGACGCGTGGGCGGCGGAGCGGACCGGCGGGCTGGTCGAGCGGATGCCGGTGCGGCTGACCCGCGACTCCCGGATGGTGCTGGCCAGTGCGCTGGCGCTGCGCACCCGGTGGCGCCAGCCCTTCACCGAGCTGCCGTTGCAGCCGGATACCGGGCCCTGGCAGGACCGCACCCTGCGCGGACTGCACCGGCGCAGTGTGCGGCCGGACCGGGTGGGCGTGACGGGCACCCCGGACGGCTTCGTCACCGCGCTGACGGTTCCCGGGGACACCGGCGTCGACGTCCATCTGGTCCTCGGCGAGGAACGCATGACGCCGGGCCAGGTGCTCGCGGCGGGCGTCGGCATCGTGGAGCGCGGCCTGCCGCTGACCGCGGGCGGCGCCCTGCCGCACGGGCATGTCGGCCCCGGCCTGTACGTGGAGCAGCAGCCGGCCGTCACACCGGAGCCGAGGACGCTGGACGTGACGACGGTGGCGTACGAGGTCCGGGCCGACCACGATCTGCTCGCCCTGTCCGGCCTGTTCGGGCTCATCACGGCGACGGACGCCAGGACCGGGCACTTCCCGGGGGTGAGCGACCGTCCGCTGGCCGTCGGTGAGGCGCGGCAGTCGGCGGTGGCCCAGTTCGGCGCGCTGGGCTTCCGTGCGGCGGCGGTGACGGCGGTGCCGATGGCGGCGGGCGGGCTTCCGCAGTACCGCTACGAGACCACGGTCGTACGGGTCGCCTTCGACCGTCCCTTCGGCTTCCTCGCCGCCGACCGTGATTCCCGTCTCGTGCTGGCCGCGGGCTGGGTCACGGACCCGGCCCCGTACCAGGCCACGGGCCTGGGACCGGGACCGGGACCGGCCATCACTCCGTCGCTCTGAGCGCGCCCGGAAGGCCGGGCCGCTCTGGACCCGATCGGAAGGCCGGGCCCTTCTGGACCCGACCGGAAGGCCGGAGCGCCGGGGCCCGGCGGGCGGGCCTGCGCTCCGGGACCCCGCAGGGCGGTGGCCGACGCTCCGGGGCCGGGCCGGTGGCCCGTGTCCGTGGGCCGGTGGGTGGCTAGCCGCCCAGTTCCGCGCCCCGGGGCAGGTGGAAGGGGACGGTGTTCCAGGGGCTGTCGAGGTGGGTGCTCAGGGCCTGGTGGGCGGCCAGCATCTCCTGGTACCAGCCGCCGAACTCCTCGTCGTCGAAGTGCAGACAGCGGCCCAGCGCGTAGCCGGCCGAGAAGTCCGGCCACGAGGTGTGGGCCGACTGCGCGGCCCGGCTCGCCTCGACGACGGCCTCGCGCATCTCGGAGCGGGTGGCGAAGCGGGCGCCGTAACCCCAGCGGGCCATCATCGAGGCGCGGCCGAGGTCCCAGGCGGCGACCGAGCGCACCGCGGCGTCCGGCGCGAGCAGGCCGTCGGCGCGGAACCGGGCCTCGTAGCGCAGCACTTGGCCGACCAGGCCCACGACGTGCGCGACGAAGTCCTCCCAGTCCGGGCCGGCCTCGTCCGCCGGCAGCCGCGCGGCCCGCTCGCGCAACGTCGTCTCCACGTGTTCCCGCCAGGCGGTGGCGTCGACGGCCTGCAACCGTCCGTCCGCGTGCCGGCGGGCGAGCGCGGCACGGGTGTCGAGGACGAACTCCCAGTACCAGGGGGTGATGTCGCGGTCGAGGAGGCGCCGCTGGGTCTCCTGCCACTCCGCGCGGCCGGTGACGCCCCACCACTTGGCGAGCCGCTGGTGCTCCATGGACAGGCCCAGCCCGTGGTAGTGCGGGTTGTTCCACGCCTCGCCGTTGACGAAGCACATCTGGGCGCCGAGGGCGAGGCCGTGCAGCAGCGGGCCGGTGGGCGGGGCGCCGGTGCGCCGGGTGACGAGCCGGTCGGCGCGGCCGTCCTCGTCCCAGTGCTCGTTGTGCAGCGCCCGCCACACCTGGCGTTCCTCGGCGTCGGCCGCCAGCAGCAGCGGGCACGGGGTCCGCTGGTTGACGGCGATGCCGTCCACGTCGCCGGGCAGATCGTCGGCCAGCTCGCGCAGGGTGTACGCCTCGTAGACCACGTGCGGATGGGGGCGGGGCAGCAGGCCGCGGGTGTAGACGGCGACGAGCCGCCCGACCGGTGTGTCCTGGGCGGGGAAGGTGCGCAGGCCCGGGTCGGGCGAGGTCTCCTCACGGCGGAAGGGCACGTACACCAGGTCTCCGGCGAGCGCCTCCAGGTAGGCGAGGATCAGATCGCCCCGCGCCTCCTCGGCGGCCTCCTCGTCCGCCCACTCCTCCTGGGCGTGCCGGGTCAGCAGGTCGTACAGGCGCTGTTCGAGCGCGTAGGGCGCCTGCCAGGTGCCGGGCTCGGGCACCGGGACGTCCGGGAACGCCTCGTCGTGGTCGTCGAGTTCACCGACGACGTACCGCTCGGCCGGCGCCGCCGCGCCGTCCCCGTCCTGCCGCTGCGTCCTCTTCCGGCCGCCGAACACCCCGTACCCCCGTATCCGTGATCATGACTGCGGCCGCCACTCTACGACCCGGCGACCGGCCGGATCGGGCAGGGGCCGGACTCCCCCGCCGTCCTTTCGAAGGACCGGCGCGCAGGGCGCCCACCGCCCCCGACGACCGGTGGCGGTGTGCACCGCGACCGGTGGCGGTGTGCACCGCGACCGGTGGCGGTGTGCACCGTCCCCACGCCGAGCGCCCCCGAGATGTCCGCCCTCCGGCCCACCCGGCCCCTACGGGATCTGCCCGGGATCACTGGGGGACGGTCCCGATACCCCGTCCACACCCCGGACCGCGATCGTAGGAACATGACCTCGACGCCTCCCGCGACCCGCCTCTCCCGACTGTGCTGCGCCCTCGTCCCCCTCCTCCTGCTGTCGTACGGCGTACTGCGCCTGATCGACGGCATGGACGGACACCACGGCCCAGGACCGGCCTGGAACGCCGGGCACTTATGCTTCCTCGCCGCGTTCCTCCTGCTGGGCGTGCTGGTGCGGGAACTGCACGCCCTGGTCCCCGCGTCCACGGCCCGGATGAGAGCCGCGGCCGGCGCCGCCACGGCCGCGGGACTGCTCGGCGCGGCCTGCTTCGTGTGGGTGATCCTGGGCGACCTGTCCCCCGCCCTCTCCGACGCGGCCCCACTCCCCGCCCCCCTGGAACTGGCTGGCCCCCTGGCCTTCCAGCTGGGCCTGCTCACCCTCCTGATCATGCTGGTCACCACCCGCCCCAGGCAGCTCCCCGCCCGAAGCCCGGCCCTGGTCTTCCTCTTCTTCCTCCTGATCACCGTCAATCTCGACCTGATACCCCTGGCAGCCCTCGCCCTCCTGGCCGGCCTCATCCCACTGGCCCGCCCCCTCGCCCTCCAACGGGCCCGGTAGTGACGCTGGCCTCCGACGACGTCAGGGGGAAGCCGGCCAACGGAGGGGCGTCTGTCTTCTCCCGGTCGACGACGAGTGACGGCGTGCCGGCCGTGGTCGACGAGCTGCATCCCGGCCTCGACCTGGACGAACAGGAGCGGCGTCATCCGGCGGAGAACCGCGTGGCCGCGTCCCTGATCAAGCGGCTGATCCAGTCCCACGAGGTGGCCAGCCTGATCACGTAGGCGGTGTCGGAGCACACCTCGACGACCACGGGCAGGGCGCTGAGCACCGACGGCGGCCTCGTCCCCACGATCATCACCGTGACGGGCACCTGACGGGCACCTGACGGGCCCCGGACCCCTGCGGCCCGGTGGTGAAGGCGGCTCACGGTGGCCGGTGACCGCGCCCCGGCCGCCGTCCTCGGCCTCGCGGGTGCAACACTTGCATTACCCCGCGTCTGCAACTATCGTCGTTGACAACAAAGCGCGTCTGCAATCAACTGGGACGTGCATCCGGCTTCGAAGGGCACGGCCGTGCACCGAGTGTCCGCGCCCCCGGCGGAGCCGGTAGCCCGCGAGACGCCTGTACAGACGACGCCTCACCCTGTCCGCGTCAGGGAAACCCCCGGCGCGGAGACGCTGACCGAAAACTGATCGAACGCTGATCGGAAAAGGCACCACCATGTCACTGAAGAACCTCCTTCCCGGCCGCCTCGGCTTCGGCACCGCCCCTCTCGGGAACATGTTCCGCGCCATCCCCGACGAGGAGGCCCGCGCCACCGTCGAGGCCGCCTGGGACCAGGGCATCCGCTACTTCGACACCGCCCCCTTCTACGGCGCCGGCCTCGCCGAGGAACGCCTGGGCCAGGTCCTCGCCACCAAGCCCCGCGACTCCTACGTGCTGTCCACCAAGGTCGGCCGCGTCATCCTCGACGAGATCGAGACCGACGTCCCCGACTTCGGCGAGAAGGGCGGCCTCTTCGAGCACGGCAACCCCAACAAGATCCTCCACGAGTGGACCGCCGACGCCACCGAGCGCTCCATCGAGGGCAGCCTCAAGCGCCTCGGCGTCGACCGGCTGGACATCGTCTGGGTGCACGAAATCGCCCAGGACTTCCACGGCGACGCCTGGATCGGCAAGTTCGAGGAAGCCCGCACCGGCGCCTTCCGCGTCCTGTCCCGCCTGCGCGACGAGGGCGTCATCAAGGCGTGGGGCCTGGGCGTCAACAAGACCGAGCCCATCGAACTGACCCTCGCCCTGGACGAGCCGCGGCCCGACGGCTTCCTCCTCGCCGGCCGCTACACCCTCCTCGACCACGAGCACGCACTCCAGCGTCTTCTGCCCATGGCCCAGGAGCAGGGAGTCGAGATGGTCGTCGGCGGCCCCTACAGCTCCGGCATCCTCGCCGGCGGCAGCCACTTCGAGTACCAGCAGGCCCCGCCGGAGATCATCGAGAAGGTCTCCCGCCTGAAGGCCCTCGCGGAGAAGCACGGCATCAGCATCAAGGCCGCCGCCCTGCAGTTCTCCCTCGCCCACCCGGTCAGCGCCGCGGTCATCCCGGGCGCCACCCGCCCGAGCCGGATCGCCGAGGACCTCTCCGCCCTGAACGAGAAGATCCCGGCCGCCTTCTGGCACGACCTGCGCGCAGCCAACCTGGTCGGCCCCGCCGCCCCGCTGCCCGACGCCGCCTGACCAGGCGCCCCCACCCCACACCCCCCCACACAGCAAGACCCAGGAGCAAGACCATGGCTTCGACTTCCGTCAGCCGCACAGTGCCCGCCTCGCCCGAGAAGGTCTGGAGCCTCATAGGCGGCTTCGACGCCCTGCCCGACTGGCTCCCCTACATCCCCGAGAGCACCGCACTCGAGGGCGGCCGGGTACGCCGGCTGAAGAATCCCGAGGGCGAGGTGATCATCGAACGCCTCGTGGACTTCAGCGAGACCGAGCGCCACTACAGCTACGCCATCCTCCAGGCCCCGTTCCCCGTCAACGGCTACGTCTCCACCCTCCGCGTCCACGCGGTCCCCGGCCGGGACGACATCGCCGAGGTCCAGTGGTCCGGCCGCTTCAACCCCGACGGCGCCACCGAGGACGAGGTCGTCCACCTCTTCACCGGGATCTACCGCGACGGCCTCGACGCCCTCCACAAGACCCTCGCCGCCTGACACCAGGGCCACCACGGAACCCGGCCACGCGGCCCGGTCACGCCCCACGCGTGCCCGGGCCTCGGCTGCGACCCCCCGGAGACGCCCCGGAAGGCCGACGCCGCTCCGCGCGTCCCCGGGAAAAGACCAGGGGTCCGTGCCAGTGGCCAGGTAGACAAGCCGGTGCTCCTCATCGATCCGCCTCGACCACGCCCCGGGCAAGTGGTAGTCGAGCGGCTCGGGCTTGCCGATGCCCATGAAGGGGTCCTGTTCGACGTCCTCGATGAGCTTGTCGATCCGAGCGAGCGTCTTGCGGTCGCTCTTGAGCCAGGACGCGTGGTCCTCCCAGTCCTGGTCCTCGAAGACAAGCCTCACTCGGCACCCTCGGCGCCGGCGTCCCACGCATCGGGGTGGATCAGCTCGCGTTCCGACACGTTGGCGTGGGCCGATGCGTTCTCGTGCGCCTTGAGCAGCCGACGAGCGTTCGCGGGAGAGCGCAGCAGGTACGAGCCCTCGCGTAGCGCCGTGTAGTCCTCGGCCGAGACGAGGAGAACCACAGAGAAGACACAGCACCAGGAAAACCGGCACCATCCCGGCACGGGAACAACAAGGGGCCGACTCTCAAAAGAGCCGACCCCTTATGACCTGCATGTTTGCCGGTCCGTCAACGCGGTGTTATTCCGTCGGCTCACACATTGAAGCGGAACTCCACGACAAGGCTCTGACCTGCGGAAATGCAGGCGCGTCCCAGCACCATCCCAACACGGGAGCCGCGACAAGGCACAAGAAGATCCAGGGCGCCAAGCCTACGCACCAACGATGAGGCCGCACAGCACCTCAACGCTGTAATAGTTCCTGTACTAGACTGGCTGCATGAAGCCACCCCGCCCCGGAGGCACGGAGAACATCTCCGTCTCGATGCCCTCGGAACTCCTCGGTGCTCTGCGCACGCGCACCGGCAAGCGCGGCGTGTCCGCCTACGTGACCGCTGCGGTCCGCCACCAGCTGGCGATGGACGGCCTAGCCGAGATCGTGGCGGCGTACGAAGCCGAGCACGAACCGTTGGGCGAGGCCGAGGTCCAGGCCGCGCAGCGCGAACTGTTCGGTGACGCACCGGCGCCGTACGCGTCCGGCGACAGCGCCGCATGAAGGCACCCGCGGCCAGGACCCTGATTCTGGACTCCCAGGCCCTCTCGCTGCTCCTGCGCAACGACCGCCAGATGATCACCAGGATCGAGGCCGCTCGGCGCGTAGGCGTGCCCGTCCTCGTGTCGGCCCTGACGGTGGTGGAGGCCGTCTACGGGAAGACGGATACCGCCCGTCTGCGCTGGCTTCTCTCCCGCCTTCAGGTCCAAGACGTCACCCAGGCGGACAGTCTCACCGCGGTGCAGCTGCTGAGCGACGCTGGCGGCCTACACGGCCACAAGTACGCCATCGACGCCCTCGTCGCCGCGATGGCGCTCCGCTCCCCGGCACCCGTCCTCGTACTGACCTCGGACCGCGACGACTGGTCGAAACTGTGCGGCGACCGCGTACAGATCAAGGACATCTGACCTCTCGGCGCTTACTCAGGTTGCATCCACCTGCTGATCGACCGCCGCTTCGTAGAAGGCATCCGCGAGAGCAACGATGATCGCGTTGATGGCCGGCCCGTCGGTGAAGAAGTAGTCAGCCATCGTGTTGTGGGCGTCCTGGTTGTCTGCAACTGCCTCCGTGACGGCGGCTTGGAAGTCCTGTGACTCCAGGAACTGCTTCTTAGAGTTCACCTTGGTCTGCTGGACCAGGTTCGGGTCGGCGAGCAGCCGCTGCACGAGGCCCTGTACGAACTCCCTGACCTGGGAGGCCGCAAACGTCTCAGCACCGAAGAGGTCGTTCATCTTGTCTATGACGACCTGAAGCGCGACGTACTTCGGATCCTTCTTCGCGCCCGTGCCAGCGGCGCTGATTCCCCTCAGCTGTCCGTCGCCCACGAGCGAGATGTCGACGGGGATCGCTTCGGTGTGCTTGACCCCGACTAGCACCACGTCGGAGAGGTCCACGTCGGCCGCCCAAGCGGACTCGGCAATCACCTTCTCCAGCAGGCGCAGGAAGATCGAGAGCATTTCCATGTAGGGATCGCCGTAGTCGACGATCTGGGACATGAAGTCGTAGATGCGTACGTAGGTGGAGACGTCCTTCCGGAACAGGTCGAGCTCCTGGAGCTTTACCTTGTCTTCCTCCTCGATCGCCCGCGCGTAGCGGCGCCGGAAATCGTGCTGCGCCGGTCTGATCGCTGCCGAGAGAGCATTGTTGCCCTTCCGTGTCGCCCACAGTTCGGCGACCTTGCGGACGTCGTCTTCGGTGTAGATCCCGGCCTGGGCGAGCTTGTTGGCCAGGTGGACAACGACGTAAGGGTCGGTCTCGGTCTCCAGAGTCGCGTTCTTGAAGTACGGCTCGAAGGCCGCCTTGATGTCCTCGGGCTTGTTGGCGAAGTCGATGACGAACGTCTTGCGCTTCTGCTCCCCGCTAGCGGTCCGGTGGGTGCGGTTGAGGCGTGAGAGCGTCTGCACCGCGGTGACCCCTGGCAGCTTCTTGTCGATGTACATTGCCGAGAGCAGGGGCTGGTCGAAGCCGGTCTGGAACTTGTTGGCGACCAGCATGACCTTGTACGTGTCACCCTTGAACGCGGCCGCCAGGTCAGCTCCGGCGCCGGGGTTCATATTTGCCTCGGTGAACTCGTCGTCCTTGGACGGCTGCGGACCCCAGTCGCTGTGCCAGGTCTCGTCCTCGGGCATCGTCACCCCGCCCGAAAAGGCGACGAGGGTTCGGTAGTTGTATGAGGCGTCCTCGGCTCGGCGCTTGGCGATGTAAGCGTCTATCGCCAGCTTGTACTTCACCGCGGACTTGCGCGAGCCGGTGACCACCATCGCCTTCGCCTTGCCTTCGAGGAGGTACGCGACGTTGGCGTGGAAGTGCTCGACAATGATCCGCACCTTCTGGCTGATGTTCGTCGGGTGGAGCTGCACCCACCTCATCAGCCCCTTGCGGGCGGCGGCCTCCTCGACCTCCTTGCTCCCGTCACCGCTCCCCGCCTTACCGGCGATCTTCAACGCGGTGTCGTAGGACTGGTAGCCCTTAAGGACGTCGAGGATGTAGCCCTCTTCGATCGCCTGCTTCATCGAGTACAGGTGGAACTCGCGCGGCTTCCCGTCGGGCCCCTTGCGACCGAACAGTTCGAGGGTCTTGCTCTTCGGCGTCGCGGTGAAGGCGAAGTAGGAAATGCTCTCCGAATCGGCTCGCTCGGTCATCTCCGATGCCAGCACCGACTCCACATCGACCTCGCCGCCCTCCTCGATCTCCTTGATCTCCTCGGCCGTCAGCACCTGCTTCAGCTTCGAGGAGATCTGCCCCGACTGTGAGGAATGCGCCTCATCAGCGATTACGGCGAACCGTTTGCCCTTCAGGCCGGCGTCGGTCCGGATCTCCTCCAGCGCATACGGGAAGGTCTGCACCGTCACCGCGATGATGAGCTCACCGTTCTTCAACGCCTGCGCCAACAGGTTCGACTTCGACTTCGCGCCAGCTTTGCGGACGTCCTCGGGGCTGATCGTCGCGACAATCTTCTTGTTCCCGTCGATCTGCCGAATCGCATCCTGCAGCTGGGAGTCGAGCACCGTACGGTCCACGACCACGATGACGGAGTCGAAGACCTTCTTGTCGTCGGCATCATGCAGTCGGGCCAGCCCGTGGGCGGTCCAGGCGATGGTGTTCGTCTTTCCTGACCCGGCCGAGTGCTCGATCAAGTACCGGTGCCCGACGCCCTCCTCCTTCACTGCGGCAACGATGCTCGTGACCGCCTCCCACTGGTGGAAGCGCGGGAAGAGCATGCTCGTACGCCGCACCGAGGTGCCGGTGGTGACGTCCCACTCCTCCTTGGTCTGCACGATCATCAGCCGCCCGATGATGTTCAGCCAAGCGTTCTTCTCCCAGACGCGTTCCCACAGGTACGCCGTCGCCGACGCGCCGTCCGCACCAGGCGGGTTGCCGGCACCACTGTCGAAGCCGATGTTGAACGGAAGGAAGTGGGTCTTGTCCCCCTCCAGCTTCGTTGTCATGGCCGCCAGGTTGTTGGAGACCGCGAAGTGCACCAGCGCCCGGTGACCGAATGACAGCAGCGGTTCCGGGCGCCCGTTCGTCAGCGGCTTTCGGTCGTGCTTGTACTGGTTGATCGCCTCGTCCAGCGACTGGGTAAAGTCGGTCTTCAGCTCCACCGTGGCCACCGGGAGCCCGTTGATGAAGAACACCAGATCGATGGTGCGCTGGTCGACCGTCGAGAAGTGAACCTGCCGCACCACCCGCACCCGCATCGCCTCGTAGTGCGCCGTCGTGGTCGCGTTGAGCGAAGTCTCGGGGCGGAACTGCGCCATCTTCAACCGGCCGCCACCGATGTACTGCACCCCGTTGCGCAGGATGTTCAGCGTCCCGCCGCCATGCTCCAGCGGTCGGTCGAGCGCCGCAGACAGCACGTCAAGGAACTTTGCCTGCGACCCCGCCGCCTTTAACGCCTTGTCATACGCCGGCCTCTGCGTCGCCTCCAGCCACGCGAACAGGTCAGCAGGGAACAGCGCCCGCTCCCGGTCGTACTCACCACCGTCCCGGTCGTTCTTCGAGTACAGCCAGCCGTGGTCCCGCAGGTACTCGCAGATCTCCGTCTCGAAGACCCCCTCGTTGTGGTCGGCCATCACGCCACCTCCCGTACGTCAATCTGCCCCGTCACCGCCGCCGTGATCAACGCCGACCGCCGCTCCCTGGAGAGTTCGATGAACCGCTCCGTCTCCATAATGAGCGTGTCGATCTTCGCTGTCTGCTCGTCGAGGTACGTCGCGATGCGGCGCTGCTCGTCCAGCGCTGGCATCCGCACGCGAAGCTCCCGAATGTCCCGTTGAGAGATCTTCTGCATCGAGTGGCTCATGCCTTTGGAGGCAGCACTGATCTGCACGCGCACTGCAGGAGAGGCGAGCGCATACGCGACGAACGCCGGATCCGCGTCGGCTGTGAGCGAAATGCCGTACGTGAGGTCAGAGAGAAGCAGTCGCGGGTAGTCCTCCTGGACTACGGCAGCAGCACCCACCAGTTCCTTAGTGTTTGAGCGCGACATGACGAGTTCGCCCCGACGAACCGAAAACTCCGGCCGTGGAGTCTCGTCGTCGGGAAGGCGCTTGTTCTCAGCAGCGTTAAATCTTCCGGTGTTCGAGCAGCCGACCTTCAGGACTCCCCATTCCGCTACTCCGTCGGCAGGCGAGCTCTCACAGTTGGGGCTCCACCCCTGGCGAAGCGCAGCGATGATCCTGCGAAATTCTACCTGTGCACCTCGAGATGTCGCGTGCGCGATAACGGCAGTACGTCGTTCGCGGAGCATCTCGATCAGGCGCTGCTGCTCCACGATGAGCATGTCGATGCGGGCCGTCTCGCCGTCGAGGTAGTCGGTGATGGCACGCTGCTCGCCGAGCGGCGGAACAGCGAACGGCATGTCCGCGATCATCGGCCTGCGTACCGAGTCAACGGTGGACTTTGCGCTGCCGTCTAGGGCCATCAGGTGAAATAGGTTACTAAAGGCGTAGTAGAAGAACCGTGGGGTTACTCGCCGGAACTCGTCGAGCACGTACACGCGCTGGTGCGCCATGAACCGTCCCGTGACGAGGTGAAAGACTTTCGCGACGCCAGCGCCATCACCGGCGGTGAGTACGGCCGTCGTGTCAAACTCCCAACGGTCTGACCTGACCGGCTTGTCAGACCGAACGTAGAACGGGAACTCACCGTCGGGCTCGGCATCGACCGTGTCTCCACTTCCCGTACGGATGCGGACGAGGTGACGGCCCCGCACAACGTCCCAGTGTTCCGGGATACGAGTGAACGTCTCGCGGGCCTCGTCTCGGTATGACGCATAAGCGCGGAGGGCGCTCACTGCTCCACCTCTCGCAGCAGGTCAAGGATCTTGGCGACCTGCTTCTCCAGGTCGGCGTCGATCTCGGCAAGCGGGCGGGGTGGTACGTACTTGTTGAACTGGCGGGTGAAGGGGATCTCGTAACCGGTCTTGGTCTTGGCCCAGTCGATCCAGGCGTCAGGAACGTGCGGCCTCACTTCCGCGTCGAAGTACGTCTGGATGACTAGCCGCTCCCCCGCAGTGCCGGCGGTTGAGCCGCCGTAGGTGAAGGGCACATTTTCGGTGTCACGCTTTTTCGAGTCGGGCTTCGGGTTGCCCTTGCGGTCGACGACAGGGTTCCCGTCCTCATCAAACAGGGGACGCTCGACGGTGATGGTCCAGTAGCCGAACTCGTCGTTGCGCAGCACCTTGGAGAAGTCGGGATCGGCGTCCTCGAAGTCGGCGTACAGCCGCACGATCTCGGCGCGGTCATGGTCGCTGATCTCGCGTCCCTTGGACCCAAGGTTCTTGCGCATCTTGGTCCAGAACGACGTGCCGTCGATGAGCTGGACCTTGCCCTGGCGCTCGGGGTGCTTGAT
This sequence comes from Streptomyces sp. WELS2, assembly GCF_013870595.1. GTDB lineage: Bacteria > Actinomycetota > Actinomycetes > Streptomycetales > Streptomycetaceae > Streptomyces. The sequence goes on from NZ_JACBWZ010000052.1 coordinate 14,723, forward strand.
GTTGTCGAGGATCCAGATGTAGGTGGCGATGCCGGTGTTGAAGAACATGTTGGTCGGCAGCGCAACGATCGCCTCGACCAGGTCGTTCTCCAGCAGCCACCTACGGATGTTGGAGGGGCCGGATTCGGCGGCGCCGTTGAAGAGCGGCGAGCCGTTCATGATGATGCCCACGCGGCCGCCGCCGTCCTCGGGTGCGCGCATCTTGTGGGCCAGGTGGAGCAGAAAGAGCATCTGGCCGTCCGAGGTCGCGGGGAGTCCCGGCGCGAAGCGGCCGTAGGGGCCGGCGGAGTCGCGCTCCTCCTTGACCGCCTTGGCATACTGCTTCCAGTCCACACCGTAGGGCGGGTTGGACATGCAATAGTCGAACTGGCGCCCCTTGAAGGCGTCGTCGGTGAGCGTGTTACCGAAGGCGATGTTGGTCGCGTCGTGGCCCTTGGCGATCAAATCGGACTTGCAGATGGCGTACGACTGCGGGTTGTATTCCTGTCCGTACAGGCTCAGCTTCGCCTCGGGATTCTCGGCGAGCAGGTGTTCCTCCGCCAGGGAGAGCATGCCGCCGGTGCCGGCAGTTGGGTCGTACAGCGACCGGATGATGCTGCCCTCGGAGAGGTCGACATCCTTCTCCGCGAAGAGCAGATCGACCAGTAGCCGGATCGCGTCGCGCGGCGTGTAGTGGTCTCCAGAGGTCTCGTTCGCGGCTTCGTTGAACTTGCGAATGATGTACTCGAACGCATCCCCCATGTCTGCGTTGGACACCACGTTGGGATGCAGGTCGACGGCGCCGAAGGACTTGACGATCTCGCGCAGGAGTCCGGCCTTCTCCAAGGCCAAAATCTCATTCTTGAAGTCGAAGTACTCGAACACGTCCACATCGGGGGAGAACCGGTCGATGTACTCAGCGAGGTTGTCCGCCAGCCCGTCCGCATCGGCCAGCAGATTCGCGAACGCGTAGTTGGAGGTGTTGTAGAACGTCCGCCCGGTGGCCTTCTTGACCTCAACCTTGAGCCGGTTCGGGTTCTCGTACCTCGCAGCCAACTCCCGTACCGTCACGCGGTCCGGCTCGAGTACGCAGTCGAGCCGTCTCAGGATCGTGAACGGGAGGATTACCGTCCCATACTGGTTCGGGCGGTAGGGGCCCCGAAGTTGGTCAGCGATTGACCAGATGAAGCTACCGAGCGTGCTCACAGGTTCCTCACGAGAATCGTCTAGCAGTACCGATCACTTTGGCAGAGACAGCAGCCGCCGTCTCATGGTTCAGCCATGGCCCCTCAACCTGCTCTTACAACCAACCCGCATGGTTACCGGGCGCGGCAGACTGCGCTCCCCGCGACGGTCGAATCGTGATCACGGGGGCTCACCCGAGTGGAATCCAGCACTGGCAGCCCATCCACATCCCAGCACAATCCCAGCACGGTAGGGATGAGCAGGGGTGATGACAGGTGACGAGGGGTCAGCCATCCCAGCACCATCCCAGCACGGGGAACACCAAGGGGTCCGACTCTAGGGAGCCGAACCCCTCGTGACCTGTATGTTTGCCAGATCAGCGATATGGTGGTAAGCCGCCCGCTACACGTTGAACCGGAACTCCACCACGTCCCCGTCCTGCATCACGTAGTCCTTGCCCTCCATGCGGGCCTTGCCCTTGGCTCGGGCCTCGGTGACGGAGCCGGTTTCCACCAGGTCGTCGAAGGAGATGACCTCGGCCTTGATGAAGCCCTTCTGGAAGTCGGTGTGGATGACACCGGCCGCCTCGGGGGCCGTGGCGCCCTTCTTGATGGTCCAGGCGCGGGACTCCTTGGGGCCGGCCGTCAGGTACGTCTGCAGGCCGAGGGTGTCGAAGCCGACGCGGGCCAGGGTCGCGAGGCCCGGCTCGTCCTGGCCGACGGACTGCAGGAGCTCCAGGGCCTCCTCCTCGTCCAGCTCGGCGAGGTCCGCCTCCAGCTTCGCGTTGAGGAAGATCGCTTCCGCGGGGGCGACGAGGGCACGCTGCTCGTTCTTGAAGTCCTCGTCCACCAGCTCGTCCTCGTCGACGTTGAAGACGTAGAGGAAGGGCTTCGTCGTCAGCAGGTGCAGGTCGTGCAGGAGCTCCGCGCGCTCGCTGCCCTGGACGATGCCGTGGGCGAAGAGCGTCTCGCCCTTCTCCAGGATCTCCTTGGCCTCTTCGACGGCCTTGACCTTGGGCGCGACGTCCTTCTTGATCCGCGACTCCTTCTGGAGGCGGGGCAGCACCTTCTCGATGGTCTGGAGGTCGGCGAGGATCAGCTCGGTGTTGATCGTCTCGATGTCGTCCTTCGGCGAGACCTTGCCGTCGACGTGGACGACGTTCTCGTCCTTGAAGGCGCGGATGACCTGGCAGATCGCGTCGGACTCGCGGATGTTCGCCAGGAACTTGTTGCCCAGGCCCTCACCCTCGGACGCACCGCGCACGATGCCGGCGATGTCGACGAAGTCCACCGTGGCCGGAAGGATGCGCTCCGACTTGAAGATCGAGGCCAGCTTGGCGAGGCGGGCGTCGGGCACGCCGACCACGCCCACGTTCGGCTCGATCGTGGCGAACGGGTAGTTGGCCGCCAGCACGTCGTTCTTGGTCAGGGCGTTGAACAGGGTCGACTTGCCGACGTTGGGCAGGCCGACGATTCCGATCGTGAGCGACACGTTGCGACTTCCCGTAGTTGAGTGGGCCAGGGGCTGCCAGGGGCCAGAGACCGACACTGGCCGATCCACCAGTTTACGGCGTCCCGCGCCCCCGCCTCGCGAGAGTGCCGGACGCCCGGCCAAGCTCCCCCACCCGGCGTGTCTGGGGGCTGATTCAGCACATAAACAGACCTAGGTTGGTCCCTGTGGAGCAACACAGGCAGCGACCCCCGAACGACGGACCGCGACGCGGCATGCCGCCCCAGCGCCCCAGAGGCCTGCGGCAGCCCCCGCCGTCGCCGGGCCCTGGGGCGTCGCCGAGTCCCAGGGCACCGGAGGCTCCCATGGCCCCCGCGGCCCCCACTGCTTCTCCCTCCCCGATGGCCTCCCCGATGGCCTCCCAGGGCCGACGACGGCCGGGGGACGCCCGTGGGGGCGACGGCAGCGGGGGCGGGGCGGGTGGGCGATGCTCGACAGCGAACGCTGACGGTCGTGCCGGGTACCGTCTAGGCATGCCTTC
>NZ_JACBWZ010000520.1 GCF_013870595.1 Streptomyces sp. WELS2
GCTCAGCCGAGCCTGACCCGGGCCAGCTGGCGGGACTGCGCGACCAGCCGGTCCTCGCTGTCCCAGACCTCGGCGTCCTCCTCCAGGAAGCCGCCGGCCAGGTTGCGGGTGGTGATCGAGATCCGCAGCGGGCCGGGGGCCGGACGCCGGCGGACGTGGACGGTGAGTTCCACGGTCGGCACCCAGCCCTTGAGGCCCAGCTCGAAGGCGGTGGGCGGCAGGGCGTCCACGGCCAGCAGCAGCGAGAGCGGGTCGGCGTCGCGGCCGTCGGCGAGGCCGAACCAGGCGCGCATCTCGCCCTTGCCGGAGGGCTTGCCGAGGGCCCAGCCGGTGGTGGCGGGGTCCAGCCTGATCATCAGCCGGTCGGCGATGGCGTTGCTGCCGTCGATCGGGGCCGGGCCGTCCTCGGGGCCGAAGCACCGCTCCATCGGGGGGATCGCGGGCGGGGTGGCCGTCGTGCGGACGTCGTCGGGGAGGGCGGCGAGGTCGCCGTAGGAGGCGAGGACGCGGATGCGTTCCACCTCGTTGCCCTCGTCGTCGTACTGGAAGAGCGAGGCCTGGCCGGTGGAGAGGGTGCGGCCGGTGCGGACGGTCCCGGTGCGCACGACCGCCGGGCCGGGCCGCGAGGCGGTCAGGTAGTGGGCGGTGACGGAGAAGGGGTCCGGGTGCGGGAGGGTGTCCGCGAGCGCCCGGCCGAGTACGGCCAGCAGATAGCCGCCGTTGACGGCGCTGATGATGGTCCAGCCGGCCGAGAGGTCGATGTCGTAGACGCCGGGCTCGCGCCGGGTGACCGCGGTGTCGCGGTCGAACTCGCTGTCGCCGATCGCGGCCGGCGAGGCGGGAACGGTAGCTGCATCTGCCATGCGCGAACGGTACAACATGTAAATACTAAGCGGTAGCTTTCCTCGGGGGCCCCCGGCGATCTCCACTCCCGGTGAAGACCGGGCAATTTCTCGGTAAGTGTCCGGACACGTCCACAACCCACTCGCCCGGATTCCCCTCTATGAGGACATGAGCCTCACCGGGACTCCGTTCCTCTGCACCACCATCGTGCTGTCCGTGGTCGCCCTCATACTGCCGCTCACGCTGTGGTCACGGATGCGCGGACCCAGACCGCTGCGGGCGGCGGCCCGCGTACTGATGCTGCTGTTCGCCCAGGGCACGGCCGTCACGCTGGTGTTCGTGCTGGTCAACAACCAGAACAACCTGTACGACGACTGGGCCGACCTGCTCGGCACGGGCAACCACGTGCAGCAGGCCGCGGACCTCGGCCGGGACGGCACCGGGGGCATCTCGGTCCAGCGGCTGCCCAGGGTCCGGCAGACCTTCCGGCCCGCCGGCGGGCCCGGCATGCGCGCGGCCGGCCCGGTGCGCGTCACCCAGCTCAAGGGCCGCGTCTCCGGGGTGAACGCCGAGGTCTACGTCTGGCTGCCGCCGCAGTACGACGACCCGGCCTACCGGCACCACGAGTTCCCGGTGGTGGAGCTGCTGCCGGGCTACCCGGGCTCGGCGAAGGCCTGGTTCGGCTCGCTGCACGCCCCCGAGCAGCTGCTGCCGCTGATGCGCGACGGCCGGGTGGCGCCGTTCGTCCTGGTCGCCCCGCGCACCAATCTGCTGGCCGGCGTGGACACCGGCTGCGCCAACATCCCCGGCCAGGTCAACGCCGACAGCTGGCTCAGCATCGACGTGCCGAAGATGGTCGAGGACAACTTCCGGGTCCAGCCCGCCCCGCGCGGCTGGGCGGTGGCCGGGTACTCGGCGGGCGCGCACTGCGCGGTCAAGCTGGCCGTGGCGCACCCCGACCGCTACCGGGCCGCGGTGAGCATGTCCGGCTACAACGACCCGATCGGCGAACGCGACTCCCTGGCCGCCCAGACCCCGGCCCTGCGCGCCGCGAACAACCCCTATCTGCTGCTGCGCGCGGCGGCCACCCCGCCGCCGGTCGCGCTGTACCTCTCCGGCCAGCCGGGCGACGGATACCAGGCGGCCATGGCGCTGGAGTCGGCCGCCAAGGCACCCACCACCGTGCGCGTGGTCTTCCTGCCGCGCAGCGCGGGCGGGCACACCATGGCGCTGTGGCGCCCGCAGGTCCCCACCGTCTTCCGCTGGCTGACCCTCCAGATGGGCCAGAGCCGCGCCGAGGGCCGGGACACCTCCGTCGCCGGGTCCGCTACTCCTCCGTCACCGTCGAGCGCCGGTTCCACGCACGCGGCGCTCGCCAGTGGAACCGCATCGCGAGCAGGCGCAGCACGAACGCCGTGAGCGCGGCGAACCCGCTGGTGAGCGGGGTGAGCATGTCGTAACGGATGCACAGCACCACCATCGCGGAGCCCACGATCGCCGGGACCGCGTACAGGTCGCGGTCCCAGCGCAGCAGCGAGGGCACCTCGTTGGCCAGCACGTCCCGCAGCACACCGCCGCCGACGGCGGTGGCCAGGCCCAGCGTCGCCGACGCGGTCAGGCCGAGGCCGTAGCTGTACGCCTTCGTCGTGCCGCTGACGCAGAACAGGCCGAGGCCCGCCGCGTCGAAGACGAGCACCGCCGCCTGGATGCGCTCCACGTGCGGGTGCAGGAAGAAGACGACGAGCGCGGCGAGCAGCGGGGTGACGAAGTACCCGAGGTCCGTGAAGGCCGCCGGGGGGACGGCCCCGATGATCACGTCCCGGAACAGCCCGCCGCCCAGCGCGGTGACCTCGGCGAGCACGGCGATGCCGAACACGTCGAAGTTCTTCCGGACGGCCAGCAGCGCGCCGGAGATCGCGAACACGAAGATCCCGATCACATCGAGCGTGTGCTGGACGGAGGGACTGAAGAGTTGCTGGAGCTGCACCCCGACATTCTCTACTGCCAGACCACCTGAACCTTACAAAGCCAGGTCACAAGGCAGGTTTTCCTGGTGTGAACAGCCAGGTGTCGAAGAGGTCGTCCAGTTGCCGCCCGCTGACCCGCTCGGCGAGGCGGACGAAGTCGGCGGTGGAGGCGTTGCCGTAGCGGTGGAGCGCGGTCCAGGCGGGCAGCAGCCGGAAGAAGGCGGGGTCGCCGATCCGCTCGCGCAGCATCTGGAGCGTCATCGCGCCGCGCTGGTAGACGGCGGAGGAGAACATGGTGTCCCGTTCCGGGGCGCCCGGCTTGGTCTGCCAGAACGCGGCGTCGGCGGGCCGGGAGTCGTATCCGGCGCGGAAGGAGTCGTGGGCGGAGCGGGTGCCCTGGTGCTCGGCCCACAGCCACTGGGCGTAGGTGGCGAAGCCCTCGTTGAGCCAGATGTCGTTCCAGTGCGCCACGCTCACCGAGTCGCCGAACCACTGGTGGGCCAGCTCGTGCACGATCGTCCCCTCGCTGCGCACCGCCGAGTACGCGGGCTTGGACTGCACCTCCAGCGAGAACCCGGCCTGCGGCATGTCGTCGACGATGGCACCGGTCTCCTCGAAGGGGTACGGCCCGAAGACCTGCGACCAGTAGTCGGTGGCGGCGGCGGTGACGCCGTAGACGTCGACGTTGCTCGCGCCCTTCAGCACCGGGTCGATCGCCACGTAGACGGGGATGCCGCCGGGGGTGCGCCCGGTGCGCACGTCGAACTTTCCGATGGTGGCGGTGGCGAGGTAGGTCGCCATCGGCTTCGACTCCCGCCAGTGGGTGTACGTCGAGCCGTCCTTGTCGTACGTCGACACCAGCCGGCCGTTGGAGACGGCGGTCAGGCCCTCGGGCGCCTTGATCCGGATGTCGTAGGTGGCCTTGTCGGCGGGGTGGTCGCTGGACGGGAACCAGGTGGAGGCGGCGTTGGGCTCGCAGGCGACGAAGACGCCGTCCGGGGTCTTCATCCAGCCGTAGTCGGAGCCGAAGACGATGGATCCGCTGAGGGGCCGCGGGATGCCGCCGTAGGTGACGGAGACGGTGAAGTCACGGCCCTCGGGCAGCGTCCGGCGCGGGGTGACGGTGATCTCGTCGCCGTCCCGGCTGAACCGCGCCGGTCTGCCGTTCACCTCCACCCGCGTGACCTCCAGCTTCTGCAGGTCCAGGTCGAAGGAGGAGAGGGTCTGGGTGGCGCGCGCGGTGAGGGTGGTACGGCCGTCCAGGCGTCCGGTGCCGGGGGCGTAGGCCACGTCCAGGTCGTAGTGGCGGGCGTCGTAGCCGCCGTTGCCGAGCCGCGGGAAGTAGGGGTCGCCGATGCCGGGGGCGCCCTGGGTCGGGGGCGCGGCGGCGGCGATGGCGAGGAAGGAGGCCGCCGCGGTGACGAGGACTCCGAGACGTGCCGAACGGGAGAGTGCCATGGGTCGTCCCTTTCGAGCGTGCCGATCGGTGGTCGGACACGGACGACTCTGCTCTCTCCCGTTCAGGCATGTACATGACTTTGCCTAGTCGTCATACGCTATGCGTCGGACGACTCCTCGGCGCCGGTCCCGGTGGCGGGCTTGCCGGGCGTCTTCTTCGCCGCCTTCCCGGTCGCCTTCCGGGCCGTGGACTTCGCACCGGGGCCGGTCTTCTCCTCGGTCGCCTCCGCCGCCGCGGCGGCCTCGGCGGCTTCGGGAG
>NZ_JACBWZ010000521.1 GCF_013870595.1 Streptomyces sp. WELS2
CGGGCGGTGTGCCGGTGTTCGTCCGGCAGCGCCACCCACAGCTGGACGCCGTGCAGCGCTTCACCTCACCGATTCACCAGTTCACGATTACAAAAATTCCGGTCAGCGGGCCAAGCGGCACCGCGGTCCGTGGTCCGGTCAAGGCACCGGACGTCGGGCGCCGGCCGCGCCGGCCGTCGCACCACCCGGGGACCGGCCGCCCATGTGCCGGACGCGCGCCCCGTGCGCGTGCGGCCGGGCCGTCCCCCGTCTTCTTCTGCCCTCTCCTGCCCGACCGATCCCAGGGAACACCCCCGTGTTCGGGTGACCCGCACAACGCCCTCGGGGGCCGGGCGCGGACCCGTCCGTACGGCAGGGCACGGCGGCTCAGCCGGCACCGTCGGCCAGGGCGGCCTCCACGGAGTCGTGGACGGTGAAGACCGTCTCGGCCCCGGTGATCTCGAACACCCGGGCCACCACCGGCAGCATGCCGGCCAGGTGGACCCCGCCGCCGGCGGCGTCCGCCTTCAGCCGGGCGCCGAGCAGGACGTTCAGTCCCGTGGAGTCGCAGAACTCCAGGCGGGAGCAGTCCACGACGAGCCGTGAGAAGCCCTTGTCCAGCAGGTCGTCGAGGGGCTCACGCAGAAGATCGGCGGTGTGGTGGTCGAGCTCGCCCGCCGGTGTCACAACGGCGCTGGAGCCCTCTTCCCGCACCTCCACCAGAAGCCGGCCCGACTGTGCGCTGCCGACCGTCCCGTGGTCCATGCCGTCTCTCTCTCCCGAGGTCGTGGCTGCTGATGCCCTCGAACATTACGCCTTCCCTGCGCACTCCGACACCCGAACATCCGCACACAATCGGACATACCGCAACAGAACGCACTTGCGACTCGCTCGGTACAGCGGGTAGGGCTAGTAAGGACACACACCCCTACACGCCGGCTTCGGAGGCGCCGCACACCGCAGTGCACGTACTGGCTTCGGCAGCCATATGCCGAGAACGATGGAGGACACCCATGTCACCCCGGCTCGACGCATCGCATACCCCGATAGCGACGTCGACACCCCCACCGGTTCAGCTGGATCATCCCATCGACCCCCTCGACCCCTTCGAGGGACTCCCGGAGATCCCCCCCTACGACGAGATCGGCCCGGTCGACGCGCGGGCCCTGTCCAAGACCCTCTTCGAGCGCCTGGAGTCGCTGGAGGAAGGGACCTACGAGCACGCGTACGTCCGCAACACGCTCGTCGAGCTCAACCTCGCGCTCGTCAAGTTCGCCGCCTCCCGCTTCCGCTCCCGCAGCGAGCCGATGGAGGACATCATCCAGGTCGGCACCATCGGCCTGATCAAGGCCATCGACCGCTTCGAACTCTCCCGCGGCGTCGAGTTCCCCACTTTCGCGATGCCCACCATCATCGGCGAGATCAAGCGGTTCTTCCGTGACACCTCGTGGTCCGTGCGGGTCCCGCGCCGGCTCCAGGAGCTGCGCCTCGACCTCGCCAAGGCGGGCGACGAGCTGGCGCAGCAGCTGGACCGCGCGCCCACGGTCGCGGAACTCGCCGAACGCCTCGGCATCTCCGGCGAGGAGGTCGTCGAGGGCATGGCCGCCTCGAACGCCTACACCGCCTCCTCGCTGGACGCCCAGCCCGAGGAGGACGACTCCGAGGGCGCGCTCGCGGACCGCATCGGCTACGAGGACCACGGGCTCGAGGGCATCGAGTACATCGAGTCCCTCAAGCCCCTGATCGCCTCGCTGCCGTCCCGGGACCGGAAGATCCTCTCCCTGCGCTTCGTGGCGAACATGACCCAGTCGGAGATCGGCGAGGAACTGGGCATCTCCCAGATGCACGTGTCCCGGCTGCTGTCGCGCACGCTGGTGCGGCTGCGCAAGGGGCTGACCCTGGAGGAGTGACCCGCGCGGCACGTCGCGCACCGCGGTGAGCGGTCCGGCCGCCGGGGCCGGACCGCCCGCCGGGGGCTTCACACCCGTCGGTGTTCCCGGAACGCGGGCCGGGCCGTCCGGCGGCCGGTCAGACGACGCGTACGCCCGCGCGCCACACCGCGTCGACCAGCGGCACGCCCGGACGGTAGGCCAGGTGGACATGGCTCGGTGCGTCGAGCAGGAGCAGGTCCGCCCGGGCGCCCGGGACCAGCCGGCCGATGTCGGTGCGGCGCAGGGCGGCCGCGCCGCCCGCCGTCGCCGACCACACCGCCTCGTCCGGGGTCATCCGCATGTCCCGGACGGCCAGGGCGATGCAGAAGGGCACGGACGAGGTGAAGGACGAGCCCGGGTTGCAGTCGGTGGACAGGGCGACCGTCACGCCCGCGTCCAGCAGGCGGCGGGCGTCCGGCCACTTCGCGCGGGTGGAGAACTCGGCGCCGGGCAGCAGGGTGGCGACCGTGTTGCTGTTCGCCAGGGCGTCGACGTCCGCGTCCGTCAGGTGGGTGCAGTGGTCGGCGCTGGCCGCGTCCAGTTCCACGGCCAATCGGACGCCGGGGCCGTGGCCGAGCTGGTTGGCGTGGACGCGCGGGTGCAGGCCCTTCGCCTTGCCCGCCGTGAGGACGGCGCGGGCCTGGTCGCCGTCGAAGGCGCCCTTCTCGCAGAACACGTCGATCCAGCGGGCGTGCGGCGCGCAGGCGTCCAGCATCTCGCCGGTGACCAGGGCGACGTAGGCCGCCGGGTCGTCGGCGTAGTCCGGGCTGACGACGTGCGCGCCGAGGTACGTCACCTCCTCGGTGTGCCGGGCGGCCAGGCGCAGGGCGCGGGCCTCGTCCTCGACCGTGAGGCCGTAGCCCGACTTGGTCTCGAGCGTGGTCGTGCCCTGGCGCAGGGCCTCGGCGAGGTACCGGGTGAGGTTCGCCTCCAGTTCCGCGTCGCTCGCGGCGCGGGTGGCCGCGACCGTGGTGCGGATGCCGCCCGCGGTGTAGGGGCGGCCGGACATGCGGGCGTTGAACTCCTGCGTCCGGTCCCCTGCGAAGACCAGGTGGGAGTGGGAGTCGACGAAGCCCGGCAGCACCGCCCGGCCGCCCGCGTCGACCCGGTTGTCGGTGGCGGGTGCTTTGCTCGACTCACCGGTCCACACGACCCGGTCGCCGTCGATGACGACGGCCGCGTCCCGGATCAGACCGAGGGGCGATCCTCCCCCACTCTCGAATTTGCTCGAGCGGGGGGACCCCCCTCCGAGGGAGGGGTCGTTGGTGACCAGCGTGGCGATGTTGGTGATGACGGTGCTGCTGCTCATGGTGTCCTCGTGGGTGGTCGTCAGGCGCGGAGGGTCTCGACGGCCCGCGCCAGGGCCTGCGGCACATCGGGGACGAGCGTGTGCGCCCCGTCGCGCACGATGTGCCGGCCGCCCACGACGGTGTGCCGTACGTCCGCCGCGCTCGCCGCGAATACGGCCGTCTCGGCGCCCAGCCGGGGCGGTGGCCCGGCCGTCCTGACCGAGTCCAGGGCGATCGTCGTCAGGTCGGCGAGCGCGCCGGGCTGGAGGGTGCCGTACCGCTCCAGGTACCCCGCGAACCGCACCAGGTCCTCCTCGGGCCACTCGGCGAGCCGTTCCCGGAAGGCCGCCCGGCGGCTGCGGGTGACCTGGGCCAGGATCTCCCGGCCGGCGTCCGTCAGGTGCAGCACCTGGACCCGGTGGTCCTCCGGGTCCAGCCGGCGCTCGATCAGAGCGGCCCGCTCCAGCGCCGCCACCTGCCGGCTCACCGTGGACTTGTCCAGGGCGTAGTGGGCCGCCAGGTCGGTCGCCCGGCAGCCGTCGCGTTCCTCCAGGTGTCCCAGCAGGGTGTACGACACCAGGGACAGCTCGGGGTGCATACGGCCCGCCGAGGCGCGGGCCCGGCGGGCGAAGGTGGTCATCTCACGCTGGATCGTCTCGATGGCCGACTCCGCTGCGCTCACGGGAAATACCTCCTCCGGGGTTTCTGGTTGTATAGTACAACTTGAAGTGAAAGTTGTATAAGCCAACCTTTGGAGGTCGCGCGCGATGAGGTCACCGGCACTGCGCCATGTGCTCACGCACCTGATCACCCCGCTGCTGATGTGCGTGGGCATGGGGCTCGCGTACATGGGGGCGTTCGTCACCCCCGAGCCGCACCACCTGCCGGTCGCCGTCGTCGGCACCACCCCGCAGGCCAAGGTCTTCGCGCAGACGGTCAAGGACACCGCCGGTGAGAAGCTCGACGTGCGCACGGTGGCCACCCGCGCCGACGCCGTCGGCCTGCTCGAGTCCCGCGAAGTCACCGGCGCCTACGTGCCGAAGGCCAAGGCGCCCGAGCTGCTGGTGGCGAGCGCCGCCTCCGACATGGGCGCCATGGCCGTCGAGAAGGTCTTCACCCCGGTCGCCGCCGCGCGGGGCGTGCCGCTGAAGATCACCGACGTGGCCCGGCCGGTCGCCGACGACCCCACCGGGCAGGGCCTGTTCTTCCTGATGATCGCCGTCAGCATCGGCTCCTACGCCTCGGTCGCCGATCGCGGCGACCGAGGCGGGGTGGAAGGTCTTCTCGTCCACGCCCGGCGGCAGTCGCACCATCCGCGAGGCCG
>NZ_JACBWZ010000522.1 GCF_013870595.1 Streptomyces sp. WELS2
TTCGCCAAGCGCTTCCCCGACCGGGTCTACGACGTCGCAGCCCGGCCCGGACGAACCCCAGCACCGCGTCCATCTCGCCGCCCTCCACCGCGAAGTCCGGCTCGAAGCCCTCCGCCCGGCACGCGGCCACGGTCAGCTCCCGCAGGTCGTACCCGTGCCGGAACATCACCAGCCGCTCGCCCGCCAGGTCGGCGATGTGGATCACCCGCCCGCCCCGGCCGGGCGCCGGCGCCTCCGGCGAGGACACCACGACCAGGTCCTCGCGCAGCAGCTCCACCGTGGTCAGCGCGGGCGCGGGCGTCGGCAGCGGCAGCACGACCAGCGCCAGGTCGAGCGCACCGCGCGCCAGCTCCCGCACCAGGTCGTGGGAGCCGCCCTCCTCGATCAGCAGCCGGATGCCCGGGTACCGGTCGTGGAAGGCGCGCAGCACATCCGGCAGCAGCCCGGTGCACAGACTCGGTGTCGCCCCCAGCCGCACCCGTCCCCGCCGCAGCTGCACCAGTTCCTGCACCTCGTGCCGGGCGGTGTCCGCGTCGGCCAGGATCCGCCGGGCCAGCGGCAGCAGCGCCTCGCCGGCGTCGGTGAGCGTGATGTTGCCCCGCGCGCGCAGGAACAGATCCGCGCCGAGCTCCCGCTCCAGCGCCCTGATCTGCTGGGACAGCGACGGCTGGGCCACGTGGACCCGTTCGGCGGCCCGGGTGAAGTGCCGGGTCTCGGCGACGGCCACGAAGTACTGGAGCTGCTGGAACTGCATCCAGCCACAATAGTCTCTGCCTATGGAAACAAGCTGCACCATGTCTTGGACCGATCGGGACTTTCGGCCCTAGCGTTCTGTGCCATGGCTCTGGCAACGCGGACGGACCGACGGCCGTCCATGGCGCGCACCGTGTGGGACAGCTCCGTCGGCAAGAAGACGGTCATGGCCGTCAGCGGCGTGATCATGCTGCTGTACCTGGTCGCCCACGTCATCGGCAACCTGAAGATCTTCTTCGGCCCGGACGAGTTCAACCACTACGCGCACTGGCTGCGCACCGTCGGCGAACCGTTCATGCACTACGAGTGGACGCTCTGGCTGATCAGGATCGTCCTCGTCGTCGCCGTGGTCGCCCACGCCACCTCCGCCTACCAGCTCAGCCGCCGCGACCTCAAGGCCCGCCCCACCCGCTACGTCCACAGCAAGCCGCGGGCGAGCTACGCGACCCGCACCATGCGCTGGGGCGGTGTCATCCTCGGGCTGTTCATCGTCTGGCACATCCTCGACCTGACCACCGGCACCGTGCACCCCGGCGGCTTCCAGGAGGGACACCCGTACCAGAACGTCGTGGACACCTTCTCCACCTGGTACGGCAACGTCATCTACATCGTCGCGATGCTCGCGCTCGGCCTGCACATCCGGCACGGCTTCTGGAGCGCCGCCCAGACCCTCGGCGTCGGCAGCCGCGCCCGCGACCGCGCCCTGAAGACCGTCGCCAACGTCCTCGCGCTGCTGCTCACGGCCGGCTTCATCGCCGTACCCGTGGGCGTCATGACCGGAGTGGTGAGCTGACCATGACGTACACCGACTACGCGACCGGCGCCCCGGTCACCGACACCAAGGCCCCGTCCGGCCCGATCCACGAGCGCTGGGACAAGCGCCGGTTCGAGGCCAAACTGGTCAACCCGGCCAACCGCCGCAAGCACACGGTGATCGTGGTGGGCACCGGTCTCGCGGGCGGCTCCGCCGGCGCCACCCTCGCCGAACAGGGCTACCACGTCGTCCAGTTCTGCTACCAGGACTCCCCGCGCCGCGCCCACTCCATCGCCGCGCAGGGCGGCATCAACGCGGCGAAGAACTACCGCAACGACGGCGACTCCGTCCACCGGCTGTTCTACGACACCGTCAAGGGCGGCGACTTCCGCGCCCGCGAGTCCAACGTGCACCGGCTCGCCCAGATCTCCGTGGAGATCATCGACCAGTGCGTGGCCCAGGGCGTGCCGTTCGCCCGCGAGTACGGCGGCCTGCTCGACACCCGTTCCTTCGGCGGTGTCCAGGTCTCCCGCACCTTCTACGCCCGCGGCCAGACGGGCCAGCAGCTCCTCCTCGGCGCCTACCAGGCGCTGTCCCGGCAGATCGCCGCCGGGAACGTGGAGATGCACCCGCGCACCGAGATGCTGGACCTGATCGTGGTCGACGGCCGGGCGCGCGGCATCGTGGCCCGGGACCTGATCACCGGGAGGATCGACACCTACTTCGCGGACGCCGTCGTCCTCGCCTCCGGCGGCTACGGCAACGTCTTCTACCTGTCGACCAACGCCATGAACTCCAACGCGACCGCCATCTGGCGGGCGCACCGGCGCGGCGCCTACTTCGCCAACCCCTGCTTCACCCAGATCCACCCGACCTGCATCCCGCGCACCGGCGACCACCAGTCCAAGCTGACCCTGATGAGCGAGTCGCTGCGCAACGACGGCCGGATCTGGGTGCCCAAGGCCAAGGGCGACACCCGCCCGCCGCACCGGATCCCCGAGGACGAGCGCGACTACTACCTCGAACGCGTCTACCCGTCCTTCGGCAACCTGGTGCCCCGGGACATCGCCTCCCGCGCCGCGAAGAACGTCTGCGACGAGGGCAGGGGAGTGGGCCCCGGCGGCCAGGGCGTCTACCTGGACTTCGCCGACGCCATCAAGCGCCTGGGCCGCAAGGCCGTCGAGGCCAAGTACGGCAACCTCTTCGACATGTACCAGCGGATCACCGACGAGGATCCGTACGAGGTGCCGATGCGCATCTACCCGGCCGTGCACTACACGATGGGCGGCCTGTGGGTCGACTACGACCTGCAGACCACCATCCCCGGCCTGTTCGCGATCGGCGAGGCCAACTTCTCCGACCACGGCGCCAACCGGCTCGGCGCCTCCGCCCTGATGCAGGGCCTGGCCGACGGCTACTTCGTGCTGCCGGCCACCATCAACGACTACCTCGCCCGCAACCCCCACCAGGACCCGGTCACCGACACCCACCCCGTCGTCCAGGAGGTGCTGGCCGAGACCGAGGACCGGATCAACCTGCTGCTGGCGGTGGACGGCGACCGCACCCCGGACTCCTTCCACCGCGAACTCGGCGAACTCATGTGGGAGTTCTGCGGCATGGCGCGCTCCGACGCCGGGCTGCGCAAGGCCCTGGAACGCATCCCGCAGATCCGCGAGGAGTTCTGGCGCCGCATCAAGGTCCCCGGCACCGGCGAGGAGTTCAACCAGTCGCTGGAGAAGGCCAACCGGATCGTCGACTACCTGGAGCTCGCCGAGCTGATGTGCCTCGACGCGCTGCACCGCGCCGAGTCCTGCGGCGGCCACTTCCGCGAGGAGTCCCAGACCCCCGACGGCGAGGCGGCCCGCAAGGACGACGAGTTCTCCTACGCCGCCGCCTGGGAGTTCACCCGCACCGGCGAGGCACCCGTCCTGCACAAGGAAGACCTGGTCTTCGAGTACGTCCACCCCACCCAGCGGAGCTACGCATGAAGCTCACCCTGCGCGTCTGGCGGCAGAAGAACGCCGGCGCCGAAGGAGCGATGTCCACCTACGAGGTGGACGACATCTCGCCCGACATGTCCTTCCTGGAGATGCTGGACGTCCTCAACGAACAGCTCATCCTCTCCGGTGAGGAGCCCGTCGCCTTCGACCACGACTGCCGCGAGGGCATCTGCGGCGCGTGCAGCCTCGTCATCAACGGCGACGCGCACGGACCGGAGCGCACCACCACCTGCCAGCTGCACATGCGGTCCTTCGAGGACGGCGACACCATCGACATCGAGCCGTGGCGGGCCTCCGCGTTCCCGGTGATCAAGGACCTGGTGGTGGACCGGTCGGCGTTCGACCGGATCATCCAGGCCGGCGGCTACATCACCGCCCCCACCGGATCCGCCCCCGAGGCCCACGCCACCCCGGTGCCCAAGGCCGACGCCGACTTCGCGTTCGAGCACGCCGAGTGCATCGGCTGCGGGGCGTGCGTGGCCGCCTGCCCCAACGGCGCGGCGATGCTGTTCACCTCCGCCAAGGTCAACCACCTCAACGTGCTGCCCCAGGGCGCGCCCGAGCGGGAGACCCGGGTGCTGGACATGGTGGCCCAGATGGACGCGGAGGGCTTCGGCGGCTGCACGCTCACCGGCGAGTGCGCCACGGCCTGTCCCAAGGGCATTCCGCTGATGTCCATCACCAGCATGAACAAGGAGTGGCTGCGGGCCACCCGGAAGGCCGGCAAGAGGTAGCCGCCGCCGTCCGAAGACGTTCGCCGACCAGAGGCGGGCGGGCGGGGCCGGGGAGGTGCTCACCCGGCCCCGTCTGGTGTTCCCGCCCCCTGTAACCTGCCGCCATGATCACCGGGAACAAGCGGACGGCACGCTTCGGCGATGCCGTGGCCGGTTTCGAGACCGCCGTCCGCGCGCAGGACGCCGACCGCTCGCAGCAGTACTTCGACGACCTGCACCGGTACTTCCGCGAGGCGGATCCGCTCGGCCATGGGCAGCCACAGCCGGACCAGCTCGTCCC
>NZ_JACBWZ010000523.1 GCF_013870595.1 Streptomyces sp. WELS2
GAGCACGCTCTGGATGCCGGCCGCGGACAGCGAGCGGTCGAAGAAGTCGGAGCCCAGGATCCAGGGGACCAGCGCGGTGTCGTAGGAGCGGGTCTCGGCGAAGGCCAGCACCAGCAGTTCCACGGCGCTGATGGCCAGCCCGAGGCCCAGTGCGACCACGACCGCCGGCAGCAGCCCG
The DNA here is from genome assembly GCF_013870595.1 of Streptomyces sp. WELS2. Lineage (GTDB taxonomy): Bacteria > Actinomycetota > Actinomycetes > Streptomycetales > Streptomycetaceae > Streptomyces. Next base: position 179 of record NZ_JACBWZ010000523.1, read on the forward strand.
CGCACCGGGACGGACCGTCGCCGACGGGCGGCGGGTCGCGGACCGGGCAGGGCCGGGGAGGTGACGAAGGCGCAGGTGCCGACCACGTTCAGGGCCGCGCTCAACAGGAGCGCGGCGGCTGCCGGGGCGACGCCCAGCAGCGCGCCGACCAGCGCAGGCCCGGAGACGTACAGCAGCTCTTCGGCGACGGCGTCGAGGCTGTAGGCGCGCCGTGCCATGCCCTCGTCCGGCATCAGCGCGGACCACAGGGCGCGCATGGCCGGGCCCAGCGGCGGCGCGCAGCAGCCCGCGAGCGCGGCCGTGCCGGCGACGGCCGCCGCGGGTGCGCCCGGTCGCCAGGTGAGCGCGGCGAGGAGGGCCAGCACGGCGCCGTACAGCAGCGACATGGGCAGCAGGACCCGGCGCGGCCCGTGGCGGTCGACGAGGGCGGCGCGCAGCGGCATCAGCAGGACGGAGGTGGCGCCGAACAGGGACAGTACGACGCCGGAGACGGCCCAGGAGCCGGTGGCGGCGGTGACGGACAGCGGCACCGCGAGGCCGACCGTGGCGTAGGACAGACGGCCCGTCAGGGCGGCGGTGAAGGCGCGGCGGGCCTGGGGCACGCGCAGGACGGCGGCGTACGAGGGCCGCGGCAGGGGCGTGGACACGCGGGAGTTCCTCTGGAGAGGCGGAAGAAGGGGACACCTGAGGGCGCGGTGGCCGTCTGTGCGGCCCCGCTGCCGGGTGTGGCCCTACGCCATGAGGAGGAACAGCATGCCGGTCACGTTAGCAGGGTGATCACCGGACCGGCCAGGGTTCAGCCCCGGGTCAGTCCCGCGACCAGTTCGTCCGCCGCGCGGTAGGGGTCCAGCTCGCCGGCGACGATGCGTTCGGCGAGGGCGCCGAGCCGGCGGTCGCCGTGCAGGTCGCCGATGCGTTCGCGCAGTGCGGTGACGGCGATGGTCTCCACCTCGCGGGCCGCGCGGGCCGTGCGGCGCTCGGCGAGGACGCCCCGCTCCTCCATCCAGACCCGGTGCTTCTCCAGGGCCTCCACCACCTCGTCGATGCCCTCGGCGCGGGCCGCGACCGTCTTGACGATGGGCGGGCGCCAGTCGCCGGGACCGCGGGCCTCGCCCAGCCCCAGCATGTGGTTCAGCTCGCGGGCGGTGGCGTCGGCGCCGTCCCGGTCGGCCTTGTTGACCACGTACACGTCGCCGATCTCGAGGATCCCGGCCTTGGCCGCCTGGATGCCGTCGCCCATGCCCGGGGCGAGCAGCACCACGCTGGTGTCGGCCTGGGAGGCGATCTCGACCTCCGACTGGCCGACGCCGACCGTCTCGACGAGGATCACGTCGCAGCCCGCCGCGTCCAGCACCCGGATGGCCTGCGGGGCGGCCCAGGCGAGCCCGCCGAGGTGGCCGCGGGTGGCCATCGAGCGGATGTAGACACCGGGGTCGGAGGCGTGGTCGGCCATCCGGACCCGGTCGCCGAGCAGGGCGCCGCCGGAGAACGGGGAGGACGGGTCGACGGCCAGGACGCCGACCCTCCTGCCCTGCTTGCGGTAGGCGGTGACCAGCGCGGAGGTTGAGGTCGACTTGCCGACGCCGGGCGAGCCGGTCAGGCCCACCACATAGGCGTTGCCGGTCAGCGGCGCCAGTGCCGCCATGACCTCCCTCAGCTGCGGTGACGCCCCCTCCACCAGGGAGATCAGCCGGGCCACGGCCCGCGGCCGGCCTTCCCTGGCCTGGGCCACCAGAGAGGAGACGTCCTGCATCACAGCTCCGTTCACTTCACCGGCGTACCGGAATCGTCACCTACGGGGTCTCAGGCCTTGGGCACGCGCACGATCAGCGCGTCGCCCTGGCCGCCGCCGCCGCACAGCGCGGCGGCGCCGATTCCGCCGCCCCGGCGCTTGAGCTCCAGCGCCAGGTGCAGCACGAGGCGGGCGCCGGACATGCCGATCGGGTGGCCGAGCGCGATGGCGCCGCCGTTGACGTTCACCTTTTCCGTGGACACGCCGAGGTCCTTCATTGACTGCACGGTGACCGCGGCGAACGCCTCGTTGATCTCGATGAGGTCCAGGTCGGAGACGTCCAGGCCCTCCTTGCCCAGCGCGTGCCGGATGGCGTTGGACGGCTGCGACTGCAGGGAGTTGTCGGGGCCGGCCACATTGCCGTGCGCGCCGATCTCGGCGAGCCAGTCGAGGCCGAGCTCCTGGGCCTTGGCCTTGCTCATCACGACCACGGCGGCGGCGCCGTCGGAGATCTGCGAGGAGGAGCCGGCGGTGATCGTGCCGTCCTTGGTGAAGGCCGGGCGCAGCTTGGCCAGGGACTCCGCGGTGGTGTCGGCGCGGATGCCCTCGTCCTTGCTGAACAGCACCGGGTCGCCCTTGCGCTGCGGGATCTCCACCGGGGTGATCTCGGCCTCGAACAGGCCGTTCTTCTGGGCGGCGGCGGCCCGCTGGTGGGACAGGGCGGCGATCTCGTCCTGCTCGGGGCGCTTGATGCCGAGGCGGGTGTTGTGCTTCTCGGTGGACTCGCCCATCGGGATGTTCTCCCACGGGTCGGTCAGGCCGTCGTAGGCCATCGCGTCGAGCATCTCGAGCGCGCCGTACTTGTAGCCCTCGCGGGAGCCCGGCAGCAGGTGCGGGGCGTTGGTCATGGACTCCTGGCCACCCGCCACGACGATGTCGAACTCGCCGGCGCGGATCAGCTGGTCGGCGAGGGCGATGGCGTCTAGGCCGGAGAGGCACACCTTGTTGACGGTGAGCGCGGGGACGTTCATCGGGATGCCGGCCTTGACGGCGGCCTGGCGGGCCGGGATCTGGCCCGCGCCGGCCTGGAGCACCTGGCCCATGATCACGTACTGCACCTGGTCGCCGCCGATCCCCGCGCGGTCGAGGGCGGCCTTGATCGCGAAGCCGCCGAGGTCGGCTCCGGAGAAGGACTTCAGGGAGCCCAGCAGCCGCCCCATGGGCGTCCGGGCGCCCGCGACGATCACCGAGCTGGTCGTTCCAGAAGACATGAGGTGCGATCCCCTTCCAGCTGCGCGCAGCCGAGGAGTGAACGAGGGTTTACTTCGAATGTACTGAGCGGTTGGACACGCCGTCATCGGCCTGTCGGTGTGATCGCGCGCACGTTGCGTAACCACCCCGGGAGCGCTGCACTGAATCCATGCTGACGCGAATCGACCACATCGGGATCGCCTGCCACGACCTCGACGCGACCGTCGAGTTCTACCGGGCCACGTACGGCTTCGAGGTGTTCCACACCGAGGTCAACGAGGAGCAGGGCGTGCGCGAGGCCATGCTCCGGATCAACGGCACCTCCGACGGCGGTGCCTCCTACCTCCAGTTGCTGGAGCCGGTCCGCGAGGACTCCACGGTCGCCAAGTGGCTCGCGAAGAACGGGGAGGGCGTCCACCACATCGCCTTCGGCACCGCGGACGTGGACGCCGACTCCGAGGAGATCCGGGGCAAGGGCGTGCGCGTGCTCTACGACGAGCCCCGGCGCGGCTCCATGGGCTCGCGGATCACCTTCCTGCACCCCAAGGACTGCCATGGCGTCCTCACAGAACTGGTCACTTCGGCCCCTGTTGAGTCGCCCGAGCACTGACCCCCGTACATAAGGGCCGGTAGGGTTGGGGGCGGTCGTCCCGTCAACCGGGGCGACCGGGTCCTGCCGTTGCCGGCGGGACCGAGCCGGGGTCCGGGTTTCGGGGGACGAGCGTCGGGGCAGCAGCCCGTGCTCCGCCCTCTGTCCGACACCCTTCCCCGGGGGCCCCGTCCGGCGGATGGACGGAGCTCGTTGGAGAAGCTGACCAGGGGACGGATGGGACCGCGCAGTGCGGGGCTACGAGAGCCAGGAGCGAGAGCCGGCGGCTGACGTCGACCACCTCTCTCGGTTCGAGGCCGAGATGAAGCGGCTGAGGACCGAGCGGGAGAAGGCGATCCAGCACGCCGAGGACCTCGGCTACCAGGTCGAGGTGCTGCGCGCCAAGCTGCACGAGGCGCGCCGCACCCTCATGACCCGGCCCGCCTACGACGGCGGTGACATCGGTTACCAGGCCGAACAGTTGCTCCGCAACGCCCAGATGCAGGCCGAGCAGCTGCGCCAGGACGCCGAGCGGGAGCTGAGCCAGGCCCGCGCGCAGACCCAGCGCATCCTCCAGGAGCACGCCGAGCAGGCCGCCCGGCTCCAGGCGGAGCTGCACCAGGAGGCGGTGACCCGGCGCCAGCAGCTCGACCAGGAGCTGGCCGAGCGCCGCGCCACCGTCGAGTCGCACGTCAACGAGAACGTGGCGTGGGCGGAGCAGTTGCGCGCCCGCACCGAACAGCAGGCCCGCCGGCTGCTGGAGGAGTCC
>NZ_JACBWZ010000524.1 GCF_013870595.1 Streptomyces sp. WELS2
CCTTCGCGCCCCGCCCGCCCGGCACGAACAGCACCAGCACCAGCACGCCGGCCGCGGCCACGCAGAAGCTGACGGTGAACACCGCGTCGTAGCCGTCCACGGTGGCCCGCAGGATCCCGAACGCCACCAGCGGCCCGAGCAGCGCCCCGGCGGTGTCCATCGCCCGGTGCACACCGAAGGCCCGGCCGCGCGTCTGCGGCGTACTGGACAGCGAGATCAGCGCGTCCCTGGGTGCCGTCCGCAGCCCCTTGCCGGTCCGGTCGGCGGCGAGCACCACCCCGATCGGGGTCAGCGAGTGCGCCACCAGCAGCAGCGGCTTGCACACGGCCGAGATGCCGTAGCCCAGCCCGGCGATCCACTTGTGCCGCCCGCCGCCCCGGTCGGCGAAGTGCCCGCCGACCAGCCGGACGAGCGCCGAGAACCCGTTGTACACGCCGTCCAGGAGCCCGAACCCCAACGGCGACAGACCCAGACCGCTCACCAGGTACAACGGCAGCACCGCCGTCACCATCTCCGAGGAGACGTCGGTGACCAGGCTCACCGTCCCCAGCGCGAGCACGGTCGGCGCGACCGCCGCACGGCGCCGCCCGGCCGGGGGCCGGACGGCGTCATGAGCGGACGTACTGGCACGACTGTCCGCTACGTACACGTCAGGACGCCCAGATCCCGGTGATGTCCTGGGCGGCGGCCGCGTTGCCCGCGTGCGTGGTCAGACCCTGGGTGTCCTCCAGGGTGCGCAGCAGGTCGTAGTGGTTGTAGGTGGTGCTCGACGTGGACCCGGCGGCGACGGGCTGCCCGTACAGCACCGTGGGGATCCGGTTCCCGCTCAGCCGGTTGTCCTCGTCGAAGGTGACGACGAGCAGGCTGTTGTGGGTCTTGGCCCAGGTGGCGTAGGCGCCCAGCTTGTTCTTCAGCCAGGTGTCGCCGGTGGACACCGAGCAGTCGTGCATGTCGCTGCACAGGTTCGGCACCACGAACGACAGCTGGGGCAGCGTCGAGTAGTCGGTGGGGAACTGCGCGAACGTCTTGGCGCTGGACGTCGGCACGTTGCCGAACCCGAACCACGGGTTGTGCTTGCGCGCGTAGTCGCCGCTGCTGCACGTCGTGGACCCCTGGCTCGGCAGGGTCTCGTTGTAACTGGCCCAGCTGCGCCCGGCGGCGATCATCTCGGACGCCAGGTTGGGCGCCGAGGAGAAGCCCGGGGTGTAGCAGCTGTCGTCGGTGATCCCCTGCGTGGAGCCGGAGAACATCGCGAAGTAGTTGGGCTGGCTCGGGTGGGTCTCGGCGTACGACTGGGTCAGGTCGGCACCGCCCGCCTTCAGCGAGTTGATGTACGGCGCGCTGGACGACCCGATGACCTGGCTGTACGCGTGGTTCTCGAAGACCACGACCACGACGTGGTCCGGGCGGGGCACGGTGCCCGCGGCGTGCGCGGACTCCTGGCCGAGCGCGGTCCACAACCCGGCCGCGGCCGCGGCGAGGGCCGCCGCGCCGGCCACGAGGGACCGGGCTCTGCGGTACACGGAACTGCCGGACACATCAACCTCCGGAAATGGATGGACGGCTGGCGGTGCGGACAGAGCATGCACACGCCAACATTCCCGCGCCCCACGCGCGCCAACCCCACGGGTGAAGACCGGATGAACGCCGGGTACCCCCGCCCCCATGGCGGACATCCTCATCGGCACCTGCGGCTGGACCGACCCGAACCTGCTCAGGAGCGGCTGGTACCCACCGGGCACCGGCACCCCCGAGAAACGCCTGCGCCACTACGCCACCCGCTTCCCCCTGGTGGAGGCGGACTCCCCCTACTACGCCCTCCCGTCCCCGCGCACCACCACCCACTGGGCCCAGCGCACACCCCCCGGCTTCCGCTTCGACGTCAAGGCGTTCTCCCTGCTCACCGGCCACCCCACCCGCCCCGCGGCCCTCCCCGCCGACCTGCGCGCCCACCCCCGCGACGAGGCCCTGCGCGCCGAGGTCTGGACCCGCTACGCGGAAGCCCTCGCCCCCCTGCTCCACTCCGGCCGCCTCGGCACCCTCCTCTTCCAGTACCCGGCCTCCCTCCACCCCGGCCCCGAGGCCGAGACCTTCATCCGCACCGCCCGCGAACGCGCCCACGGCTGGCCGTTCGCCGTCGAGTTCCGCGACCCCGCCTGGTGGCACCCGGCCCACGCCCCCCGTACGGCCGCCTTCCTCGAGGACCTGGACGCCACGGCGGTGGCCACGGACACCCCGGAGGACCGGCACCCCGTCCCCGTCACCAACGGCCTCGCCATCGTCCGCTTCCACGGCCGCAGCCCCCACTGGCGCACCGGCACCAAGGAGGACCGCTTCCGCCACACCTACACCGAGCGCGAACTCGAGGAGTGGCTCCCCCGCGTCCACACCTTGGCGGCGACGGCCACCGAAACCCACCTCCTGTTCAACAACTGCTGCGGGGACGCGGCCCCGAGGGCGGCCGAGACGATGCGGGAACTGCTGACCGCAAGGGGGATCCCGCACCAGAGGACGGCGCCGGAAGAGACACGGACGGAGCCGTAGGGGAGGGCGAGGCGAACCCGAGGCCGCGCCCCCCCTACGACAGCGGGCGCGACCGCAACCACGACGAGCCCGCACGGGCCGCCGCAGGCATAAGGACCACGTACCCGCACCCGACGAAGCACAGCCCCACAACCCAAGCCCCCCACCCCCCGCCGGTTACGCTCTGGCCAGGACGCCACACACACCAGAGGGAGACCACGGACATGACGCCGGGGCGCAGAAGCAGCACCTTCACCCGTCTGCTCCGACACGGCTTCACCGACCCCTCCGCGGCCGAACGCCTCCTCGACGGCCCCGAACTGACCACGGTCCGCGACGACCCCGTCCTCCTCGAGGCCCTGGGCGCCACCGCCGACCCCGACCTCGCCCTGCACGGCCTGGTCCGCCTCCTGGAGGCCCAGCCCGCCCCCACCGCCCACCGCGAACTGCTGGACACCCTCATCGCGGCCAAACCCCTCCGCGACCGCCTCCTCGGCATCCTCGGCGCCTCCGCCGCCCTCGCCGACCACCTCACCCGCCACCCCACCGACTGGCACGCCCTGGTCACCTACGAACCGCACGACCTCCACCCGGGCGTCACGGAGTTCGAACGCGGCCTGGCCGAGGCCACCGACCCCGTCACCCTCCGCGTCGCCTACCGCCGCTGCCTGCTCTCCATCGCCGCCCGCGACGTCTGCGGCACCACGGACGTCGCCGAGACCGCGGGCGAACTCGCCGACCTGGCCACCGCCACCCTCCGCGCGGCCCTGGCCCTCGCGGCGGACGCGGCCCCCGAGGACGCCGCCGCCTGCCGCCTCGCGGTGATCGCGATGGGCAAGTGCGGCGGCCACGAACTGAACTACGTCTCCGACGTCGACGTGATCTTCGTGGCGGAACCGGCGGAGGGCACCCCCGAACCCCAGGCCCTGCGGTCCGCCACGAGACTCGCCTCCCACATGATGCGGATCTGCTCGGAGACGACCGTGGAGGGCTCCATCTGGCCGGTGGACGCCAACCTCCGCCCCGAGGGCCGCAACGGCCCCCTCGTGCGCACCCTCAGCAGCCACGTCGCCTACTACCAGCGCTGGGCCAAGACCTGGGAGTTCCAGGCCCTCCTCAAGGCCCGCCCGGTGGCCGGCGACCCGGCGCTCGGCCAGGCGTACCTGGACGCGCTGCACCCCCTCGTCTGGCAGGCGGCCGAGCGGGAGAACTTCGTGGCGGACGTGCAGAAGATGCGCCGCCGCGTGGTGGAGAACATCCCCGCCGCCGAGATCGACCGGGAACTCAAGCTCGGCCCGGGCGGCCTGCGCGACGTGGAGTTCGCCGTCCAGCTGCTCCAGCTGGTGCACGGCCGCACCGACCCCGCCCTGCGCAGCGGCACCACCCTGGACGCCCTGCGGGCCCTGGCCGCCGGCGGCTACGTGGGCCGTGAGGACGCGGCCCGGCTGGACGAGGCGTACCGCTTCCTGCGCTCCATGGAGCACCGCATCCAGCTCTACCGCCTGCGCCGCACCCACCTGGTCCCCGAGGCGGAGACCGACCTGCGCCGCCTCGGCCGCTCGCTGGGCCTGCGCACCGACCCGGTGGCCGAGCTGACCCGCGAGTGGAAGCGGCACAGCACCGTCGTACGCCGCCTGCACGAGAAGCTGTTCTACCGCCCGCTGCTCGACGCGGTCGCCCAACTCGCGCCGGGGGAGGCCCGGTTGAGCGCGGAGGCGGCCCGTGAACGCCTCATCGCGCTCGGTTACGCCGACCCGGCCGCCGCCCTGCGCCACCTGGAGGCCCTGGCCTCCGGCGTGACCCGCAAGGCGGCCATCCAGCGCACCCTGCTGCCCGTGCTGCTCGGCTGGTTCGCCGACTCCGCCGACCCGGACGCCGGCCTGCTGAACTTCCGCAAGGTCTCCGACGCGCTCGGCAAGACCCCCTGGTACCTGCGGCTGCTGCGCGACGAGGGCGCCGCCGCGGAGAACCTGGCCCGCGTGCTGTCGGCGGGCC
>NZ_JACBWZ010000525.1 GCF_013870595.1 Streptomyces sp. WELS2
TCGCGGAGGAGATGGCCGAGGTCGGGCTGTGCAGGCCCATGATGTTGAGACCCGGGCGCGGCCGGGCCCGTCGGGTCATGGGGCATGCGTGGCCTCCTTCGTCCCGGTCATGGTCTCGGCCTCCTCGGGCGACAGTTGGCGGGCGAGCGCGGCGCGGCCCCGGGCCAGTCGCGCCTTGACCGTGCCGACGGGTGCGCCGGTCTCCGCGGCGATCTGCTCCACGCTCAGGTCGCACACGTGGTACAGGACGACGGCCAGCCGTTGCGCCGGGGGCAGGGTGCGCAGCGCGGCGACCAGGGCGACGTGTTCCGGTCCGGGCCCCGGGACCTGGTCCCGGGGGGTGTCCTTGCGGACGAGTTCCAGCCAGCGCCGGGCGCGCCGGAACCGGCTGACCGCGAGCCGGGTGGCCACCGTGCGGATCCACGCCTCCGGCGCCTCGGCCGCGTCGAAGGACATCCGCCGGTCCCAGGCGCGTACGAACGCCTCCTGCACGACGTCCTGTGCCTCGGCGTGGTCACCGGTGAAGGCGTACAGCTGCCCCACCAGACGGGGGAAGGCGGCCGTGTAGAAGGCGTCGAACTCCTCCTCCGTCATCCCCGGCCCCCCGTGCTCCCCGTCCGAAGAGGCGATCCTACGGCGCGTGCGGGGCCGGGAAATCCTCCCCGTCCCGATGCAACCGGGGCGCCGCGCCGTGCGTAGAGACCATGTCCGTACGCATCCCAGGGGGGAACTTCCGTGTCCACGCACGCGCATCGCTCACGTATCCCGCACGACCCGTCAGCCCGGCCGCGCCGTCCGAAAGCCGTCGCCGGTGCCCTCGCGGCGGCCTGCGCGCTGCTGCTCGCGGCGACCGGCTGCGCGGCCACCGCCTCCACGGCCGCCACCGAGCCGGCCGCCCCGGCCGCCGCGCGCTCCTCCGCCGCGCCCGAGCCGGCCGCGCCCGCCGTCCCCGAACCGGCCGCGCTCGCCGACGCGAAGGTCAACGTCGGCGAGGGGGCCACCGTGGGTGTGGGCATGCCGATATCCGTCACCTTCCCGCGCCCGGTGCCGCGTTCCGAGCGGGCCGCGGTCGAGCACTGGCTCGGCGTCGGCACCCGGCCCGCCGTCTCGGGCGCCTGGAGCTGGGTCAAGGACCGCAACCTGCTCGACGGGCAGCGCGTCGACTACCGCCCGCCCGCCTACTGGAAGCCCGGCACCCGCGTCACCCTGCGTGTCGGCGGCCACGCCGTACGGCACTTCTCCATCGGCCGTTCCCTGACCGCGACCGTCGACGTGCGCACCCACACGATGACGGTCGAGGAGGACGGCAGGCCCGCCACCCGGATCCCGGTCACCGCCGGCCGCCCCGGCCTGGACACCTGGAACGGCACGATGGTGGTGATGGACAAGCAGCCCAAGGTCTACATGGACTCCCGGACCGTCGGCCTCGGCGACGCCTACCACGGCTACTACGCCTGGGCCGTGCACACCACTACGTCCGGCACCTACGTCCACCAGAACCCCAACGCGAACACCTACGCCGGCCGGGCCAACGTCACCCACGGCTGTGTCGGACTCGCCACCGACGGCACCGCCGAACGCTTCTACCGGCGGGTGATCCCCGGTGATGTCATCCGCGTCACCGGCTCCAAGGACACGGTCGAGGCCGGCAACGGCTACGGCGACTGGAACCTCACCTGGTCCCAGTGGCTGGCCCACAGCGCGACCCGGCACGGCGACGGCGGGCGATGAGGAATCGATACGCCGGGGGGCGGCGGGGTCACAGGGCGAGCAGCAGCGCGGTCAGCGCGGTGCAGCCCGCGCACACCGCGAGCACCACGGCCAGGCAGCGCCGCCGCAGCTCCTGGTAGCGGTGCTCGTACTCGGCCCGCAGCGACACGCACCGGGCCGCGACGCGCTCCAGGTCGGCGCGGGCCCGGCGCAGGCTGTCGGCGGTGTACTGCCGCTCGACCTCCTCGCGCTGGGCCGTCGTCAGCCAGTCCAGGGTGCCGGTGAACTCGCGGGCGCGCTGCTCCGCCTCCGCCACCCTGGCCTGCCACAGCAGGTAGCCCTCGACCTCGTTGCCGAGGTCGCCGCCCGCCCCCGGTCCCCGCCCGCGCAGGCCGCTCATCCGCGCGGCCGGTCGCCGGTGGCGATCTCGTAGCCCTCCTGCTCCCGCGCCGCGATGTCCGGGTGGTGCAGGTCGAAGGCCGGGGATTCGCTGCGGATGCGGGGCAGGGTGACGAAGTTGTGCCGCGGCGGCGGGCAGGAGGTGGCCCACTCCAGGGAGCGGCCGAAGCCCCACGGGTCGTCCACACCGACCGGGGTGCCGAACCGCGCGGTCTTCCACACGTTGTAGAGGAACGGCAGCATCGACAGGCCCAGCAGGAAGGAGCTGATGGACGACAGCGTGTTCAGCGCGGTGAAGCCGTCGGAGGCCAGGTAGTCGGCGTAGCGGCGCGGCATGCCCTCGGCGCCCAGCCAGTGCTGGACCAGGAAGGTGCCGTGGAAGCCGACGAACAGGGTCCAGAAAGTGATCTTGCCCAGGCGTTCGTCGAGCATCTTGCCGGTGAACTTCGGCCACCAGAAGTGGAATCCGGCGAACATCGCGAAGACGACCGTGCCGAAGACCACGTAGTGGAAGTGGGCGACGACGAAGTACGTGTCCGAGACGTGGAAGTCCATCGGCGGCGAGGCGAGGATGACGCCGGTCAGCCCGCCGAAGAGGAACGTCACGAGGAAGCCGGCCGCCCACAGCATCGGCGTCTCGAAGGAGAGCGAGCCCTTCCACATCGTGCCGATCCAGTTGAAGAACTTCACCCCGGTCGGCACGGCGATCAGGAAGGTCATGAAGGAGAAGAAGGGCAGCAGCACCCCGCCGGTGACGTACATGTGGTGGGCCCACACCGTGACCGACAGACCGGCGATGGCGATCGTCGCGGCGACCAGGCCCATGTAGCCGAAGATCGGCTTGCGGGCGAAGACCGGGATGACCTCGGTGACGATCCCGAAGAACGGCAGGGCGATGATGTAGACCTCGGGATGCCCGAAGAACCAGAACAGGTGCTGCCACAGCAGGGGCCCGCCGTTGGCCGGGTCGTAGACGTGGGCGCCGAAGATGCGGTCCGCCGCCAGCGCGAACAGGGCGGCCGCCAGCACCGGGAAGGCCAGCAGGACCAGCACACCGGTCAGCAGCACGTTCCAGGTGAAGATCGGCATGCGGAACATGGTCATGCCGGGGGCGCGCATGCAGATGATCGTGGTGATGAAGTTGACGGCGCCGAGGATCGTGCCGAAGCCGGAGAAGGCGAGGCCCAGGATCCACAGGTTCCCGCCGAGCCCGGGGGTGCGGGTGGCGTCCGACAGCGGGGAGTAGGCGAACCAGCCGAAGTCGGCGGCGCCGTTCGCGGTGAGGAAGCCGCCGACCGCGATGAGCGAGCCGAACAGGTAGAGCCAGTAGGCGAACATGTTCAGCCGGGGGAAGGCCACGTCGGGCGCGCCGATCTGGAGCGGCATGATCCAGTTGGTGAACCCGGCGAACAGCGGGGTGGCGAACATCAGCAGCATCACGGTGCCGTGCATCGTGAACATCTGGTTGAACTGCTCGTTGGAGATGATCTGCAGGCCCGGACGGGCCAGCTCGGCGCGCATGAGCAGCGCCATCACCCCGCCGAACAGGAAGAACGCGAACGACGTCGTCAGATACAGGGTGCCGATCGTCTTGTGGTCGGTGGTGGTCAGCCACTTCACCACGACATTGCCGGGCTGCTTGCGCCGGACCGGCAGCTCGTTCTCGTACGAGTCCTCGGCCGCCGCGCCTCCGCCCTGGGGTTCGTTCAGGATGCTCACAACTCGTCCGTCTCCCGATGCTCGCGTCCGCCCGTGCCGTGACGGCGGTCCACCCGCCATCCTCACCGGCCGGGCGCGTCCCGGGGGGTCCCGGAGCGGCCGGTGTGCGGCCGTCCGGGTGAGCGATACACCCGAACGCAGCAGCGCACCGGACGACGGCTCCCCGGCGGGCCGGGTCCCGGCGCCGGGGAGCCGGTGGCGGAACCGGACGCGTGCCGGGTGTAACGCGCGCGTGCCCCCACCGCGTGTAAGAGATGACGCCGGCCACGAGAGGACACACACGGTGAGGGAAGCACCCGCGGACTACCTGGAGTTCGCTGTCGCCCGCAGCGGGCCGCTGTTCAGGACGGCCTGTCTGCTCACGGGCGACTGGCACCTCGCCGAGGACCTGGTCCAGGAGACCCTCGCGAAGATGTACCGCTCGTGGCGGCGGATCAACCGCGCCCAGTCGCCGGTGGCCTACGCCGACACCGTGCTGGTGCGCACCTTCGTCTCGCAGCGCCGGCGCCGCAGCTCCACCGAGCGCCCCAGCGAGCTGATGCCCGACACGGCCGGACCGGCGCCGGACGCCGAGCTGCGGATGGCCCTGCTGGACGGGCTGGCGCGGCTGACGGCCCGGGACCGCGCGGTGCTGGTGCTGCGCTACTGGGAGGACCGCTCGGTGGAGGACACCGCGCAGGCGCTGCG
>NZ_JACBWZ010000526.1 GCF_013870595.1 Streptomyces sp. WELS2
ACCGGCGCGGGGGCCGGGGTGACCGGGCCGGCCTGTGCCGGGATGGTCACCGGGGTGTCCGCCGGGTCGGTGACCTGCGCGTCCTCGGGGATGGACACCAGCCAGCGGGTGTCGCGGCGGGGTCGCAGGTACAGGGCCCAGTACAGGGTGGCGACGGCGGTGATGCCGCCGGTCCACAGCAGGTAGCTCGTCTCCTGCTGGGTCAGGATGTAGGCCAGGACGGCGATGAGCAGGACCGGCACCGCGGGCCACAGCGGCATCCGCCAGGCGGGCGTGTGCTTGTGGGAGCCGCGGCGGGCGAGCAGTGCGGCGACCGCGACCAGCAGGTACATGCCGGTCACCGAGACGCCGGTGACGCCGTAGAGGGTGTCGAGGTTGACGAAGCAGAGCACCGCGCCGGGGACGCCGACGGCGAGGGTGGCCACCCAGGGGGAGCCGAACCGGCCGAGCCGGGAGAAGACCGTGTTGACCGGGCCGGGCCAGGCCTTGTCGCGGGCGGAGGCGAACAGCACCCGGGAGTTCTGGATGACCATGACGATGCCCGCGTTGATGATGGCGAGGGCCACGCAGAGGCTGACGAAGGTGCCGACCGCGGAGTTGGACCAGGCGGTGACCATGGAGCTGATGTCGCCGCCGGTGAGCTCGGAGAGGTCGGAGGCGCCGAGGGTGATGGCGGTGACCGGCACCAGGATGACCACGGTGGAGATGGCGAGGGTGGCGAGGACCGTGCGGGCGACGTTGCGGCGCGGGTTCTCCAGTTCCTCGGAGAGGTAGACGGCGGTGGAGAAGCCCTGGGTGATGAACAGGGCGATGGCGAGGCCGGAGACCACCAGCATGGCCGTCACGGTGTCCGTGTGGCCGTGTTCGCCGGCAACCTGCATCGAGACCAGGCTGCCCGCCCCGCGGTGGCTGTGCGAGAAGCCGAGCAGGGCGACGACACCGGCGGCGATGACCTCCAGGACCAGGAAGATGCCGGTGATCCAGGCGTTGGCGCGCAGGTCGAGCAGGCCGGCGAGGGTGGCGAGCAGCATCACGCCGGCGCCGGTCATGGACGGGTCGAGGTGGACGATCGGGGCGAGGTAGTCCGCCGTGCCCATCGCGATCACCGGCGGCACGATCATGACGACCAGCAGGGAGAGCACGAACACGAGCCAGCCCGCGAGCCGCCCGGCCATCGTGGACACCATGGCGTACTCGCCGCCCGCGCTCGGGATGAGCGTGCCCAGCTCCGAGTAGCAGAACGCCACGGCGATGCAGAGGAGGGAGCCGATGGCGATGGTGAGGGCGGTGGCGGTGCCGAGGGAGCCGAACAGGTCGGGTACCACGACGAAGAGCGTGGAGGCGGGCGTGACGCAGGACAGCGTCAGCAGCGTGCCGCCCACGACACCGATGGAGCGCTTCAGCCCGGGGGCGGGGGCTGTCCCGGCGTCGGCCACGGTCTTCTGGTGGGTGTCGGTCATGGGCGGTTCCGATCGGCTGGTGCGAGTGCGGGGTGGGCTCGGGAGCGCTATCGCCTCCGGCGGTTCGTCGAATGTTCGGTCTCGTCCGCTCCCGGCGCTGCATAGAACCCCGACGAAAACCCCCACGTCAATGCCCGTTTACCTTCGGAATCCGCAGCTCCGCTTATCTCTGGGCGGCATCGCTTTCCCAGGCCCTTACGCCCTACAGGTGCATCCATCAAGCCCAAACCCGTTGTGACCTGGCTTTCAAAGGCATCACCGCGACAACCCCTTCGTCACCCGTTTCGTCCGCACTGCACGGGAACCGCAGCGAACGTTTCAAAAAAATGTCAGGCGTCCGCTATCCGGACAGGCCGGGCGGAGGGTGCGGCGGACACACCGGTGCCCCGCCCCGCGCCGCGCGCGGGACGGGGCACCCGTCCGGCTCAGTGGTTGCGCGGGAAGCCCAGGTCCACGCCCGCCGGGGCGTCGGCCGGGTCGGGCCAGCGCGTGGTGACGACCTTGCCGCGGGTGTAGAAGTGCGTGCCGTCGTTGCCGTAGATGTGGTGGTCGCCGAAGAGCGAGTCCTTCCAGCCGCCGAAGGAGTGGTAGCCCACCGGCACCGGGATCGGCACGTTCACGCCGACCATGCCCGCCTCGACCTCCAGCTGGAAGCGCCGGGCCGCGCCGCCGTCCCGGGTGAAGATCGCGGTGCCGTTGCCGAACGGCGAGGCGTTGATGAGCGCCACGCCCTCCTCGTAGGTGCCGGCGCGCAGCACGCACAGCACCGGGCCGAAGATCTCGTCCTGGTACGCCTTGGCGGTGGTCGGCACCCGGTCCAGCAGCGAGATGCCGATCCAGTGGCCGTCCTCGAAGCCCTCGACCGTGTACCCGGTGCCGTCGAGCACGACCTCGCAGCCCTCGGCGGCGGCGCCCGCGACGTAGGAGGCGACCTTGTCCCGGTGCGCCTTGGTGATCAGCGGGCCCATCTCGGACGCCGGGTCGTTGCCGGGGCCGATCTTGATCTTCTCGGCGCGCTCGCGGATCTTCTCCACCAGCGTGTCGCCGATGGAGCCGACCGCCACGACCGCCGAGATGGCCATGCAGCGCTCGCCGGCCGAGCCGTAGGCCGCGCTCACCGCCGCGTCGGCCGCCGCGTCCAGGTCGGCGTCCGGCAGCACCAGCATGTGGTTCTTGGCGCCGCCGAGGGCCTGCACCCGCTTGCCGTGCGCGGAGGCGGTGGCGTGGATGTGCCGGGCGATCGGGGTGGAGCCGACGAAGGAGACGGCCTTGACGTCCGGGTGCTCCAGGAGGCGGTCGACGGCCACCTTGTCGCCGTGGACGACGTTGAAGACACCGTCGGGCAGCCCTGCCTCGGACAGCAGCTCGGCGATCCGCACGGACGCGGACGGGTCCTTCTCGCTGGGCTTGAGCACGAAGGTGTTGCCGCAGGCGATGGCGATCGGGAACATCCACATCGGGACCATCGCCGGGAAGTTGAACGGCGTGATGCCCGCGACGACGCCGAGCGGCTGGCGGATCGCGGCCACGTCGACCCGGCTGGCGACCTGCGTGGACAGCTCGCCCTTGAGCTGGACGTTGATCCCGCAGGCCAGGTCCACGATCTCCAGGCCGCGCGCGACCTCGCCGAGCGCGTCGGAGTGCACCTTGCCGTGCTCGGCGGTGATCAGCTCGGCGATCTCGTCGCGGTGGGCGTCCAGCAGCGCCCGGAACCGGAACAGGATGGAGGTGCGCTGGGCCAGCGAGGACTGCCCCCAGGAGGCGAAGGCGTCCTTGGCCGAGGCGACCGCCGCGTCCACCTCCTCCGCCGACGCGAACGCGACCTTCGTCGTCACCGCGCCGGTCGCCGGATCGGTGACCGGTCCGTACGCACCCGACGCGCCTTCGACGGTCTTGCCGCCGATCCAGTGGTTGACGATCTTCGTCATGTCCGGGGACTCCTTCTCACAGATGGCGGCGTCGGGTGGAGACGTGCCGTTCGTACAGCTCGCGTGCCTTGACCGCGGACGGGCGGGCCGCGGTCGCGGCCACGGGAACATCCCACCAGGCCTGGGCGGGCGGCGCGCCCGACACAGTGTCGGACGTTTCGGTCTCCACGTAGACACATGTGGGGACGTCGGCGGCGCGCGCCTCGCCGAGCGCCGCCCGCAGCTCCCCCACGGTCCCCGCGCGCAGCACCCGCATGCCGAGGCTGGCCGCGTTGGCCGCGAGGTCCACGGGCAGCGGGGCGCCGGTGTAGGTGCCGTCCCCGGCCGGGTAGCGGTAGGCGGTGCCGAACCGCTCGGCGCCCACCGCCTCGGACAGCCCGCCGATGGAGGCGTAGCCGTGGTTCTGCAGCAGGACGAGCTTGACCGCCACGCCTTCCTGCACGGCCGTGACGATCTCCGCCGGCAGCATCAGGTACGTGCCGTCGCCGACCAGCGCCCACACGTTCCGCTCCGGCGCGGCGAGCTTCACCCCGAGCGCGGCCGGGATCTCGTAGCCCATGCAGGAGTAGCCGTACTCCAGGTGGTACTGGTCCGCCGACCGGGCCCGCCAGAGTCTGTGCAGGTCGCCGGGGAGCGAGCCGGCCGCGCCGACGATGATGTCCGACTCGTCCACCAGTGCGTCCAGCGCCCCGAGGACCTGCGGCTGGGTCGGGCGGGCTGCGGGGTCCGGGGCCGCGAAGCAGGCGTCGACGGTCCGCTCCCAGCGGTCCTTGGCCCCGGTGTACTCGGCGACGTACTCCTCGGGCACCCGGTGGCCGTGCATCCCGAGCGCCTCGGTCAGTTCGCCCAGCGCGCTGCGGGCGTCCGCGACCAGCGGGAGCCCGGCGAGCTTGTGGCCGTCGTAGGGGGCGATGTTGAGGTTGAGGAAGCGGACGGCCGGGTTCTCGAAGAGGGTGCCGGAGGCGGTGGTGAAGTCGGTGTAGCGGGTGCCGACGCCGATCACCAGGTCCGCGGTGCGGGCCAGGTCGTCGGCGGTGGCGGTGCCGGTGTGCCCGATCCCGCCGACGTCCTGCGGATGGTCGTGGCGCAGCGAGCCCTTGCCGGCCTGGGTGGAGGCGACCG
>NZ_JACBWZ010000527.1 GCF_013870595.1 Streptomyces sp. WELS2
GCCTGGCTCCGGCGGAGAAGTCCACGACGCGCGGAGCCCGCGCGGGTGTGAACGCCTCGTCGCGGAGCCCTGGCCGCAGGGGTTACAGCGCCCGGAACAGGCCTTCCTGGACGACGGATACGAGCAGTCGTCCCTCCAGGTCGTAGATGCGCCCGCGGGCCAGCCCACGTCCACCGATGGCGATCGGGGACTCCTGGTCGTAGAGGAACCACTCGTCGGCGCGGAAGGGCCGGTGGAACCACATGGCGTGGTCCAGCGAGGCCAAGTCGAAGTTGCGCGGACCCCACAGCGGCTCCACCGGGATGCGGACCGCGTCCAGGAGGGTCATGTCACTGGCGTAGGTCAGCGCGCAGGTGTGCACCAGAGGGTCGTCGCCCAGCGGCCCCACCGCGCGCATCCACACGGCACTGCGCGGCTCGGCCCCCTTGATCTCCTCGGCGTTCCAGCGCAGCCGGTCGACGTAGCGGATGTCGAAGGGCTGGCGGCGCGCCATCCGCTCCAACTGCTCCGGCAGCGTGCCCAGATGCTTGCGGATCTCATCGGAGACCGTCGGCAGCGACTCCGGGTGCGGCACCTCACGGGCCGGCGGCAGCTGGTGTTCGAAAGGTCCTTCCTCGGGCTTGTGAAAGGAGGCGGTCAGATTGAAGATCGTGCGGCCCTGCTGCACGGCCGTGACCCGGCGCGTCGTGAAGGAACGCCCGTCGCGGACCCGTTCCACCTGGTACACGATCGGCACGCCCGGCCGGCCGGGGCGCAGGAAGTACGCGTGCAGTGAGTGCACCGGGCGATCGCCGTCCGTTGTGCGGCCGGCGGCGACCAGCGCCTGGCCGGCCACCTGGCCGCCGAAGACCCGCTGGAGGGACTCCTGCGGGCTGCGGCCACGGAAGATGTTGACCTCTATCTGCTCCAGGTCGAGCAGGTCGACCAGTCTCTCGGTCGGATTCGTCATCGATGGGTTTCTCCTTGGCTTGCCACTGGCCGTGAACGGCTCACAGCTGGCCGACGTCGGTGACACGGACGACCGCACGGCCCTCGGCGTCGGAGGCCGCGAGGTCGATCTCCGCGCTGATGCCCCAGTCGTGGTCGCCGTTCGGGTCGTCGAAGATCTGGCGGACGCGCCAGAGGCCGTTCTGCGGCTCCTCCTTGATGACGAGGAGCTTGGGGCCACGGGCGTCGGGGCCGGTGCCGAGGTCGTCGTACTCGTCCCAGTACTTGTCCATCGCCTCGCCCCACGCGTCGGCGTCCCAGCCGGACTCGGCGTCCAGCTCGCCCAGTTCCTCGACGTGGTCCAGGGCGGCCAGCTCCACGCGGCGGAACATGGCGTTGCGGACGAGGACCCGGAAGGCGCGGGCGTTGGCCGTGACCGGCTTGACCTCGTCGGCCTTCTCCTGGGCCTCCTCGGCGGTCATCTCCTCCGGGTTGGCCAGCTGCTCCCATTCGTCCAGCAGGCTGGAGTCCACCTGGCGCACCATCTCGCCCAGCCACTCGATCAGGTCCTGCAGGTCCTCGGACTTCAGGTCGTCCGGGATGGTGTGGTCCAAAGTCTTGTAGGCGCTGGCGAGGTAACGCAGCACGATGCCCTCGGTGCGCGCCAGCTCGTAGAACGACACCAGCTCCGTGAAGGACAACGCCCGCTCGTACATGTCCCGGACCACCGACTTCGGCGACAGCGGGTGGTCGCCGACCCACGGGTGGCTCTTGCGGTAGGTGTTGTAGGCGTGGAAGAGCAGTTCTTCCAGCGGCTTGGGGTAGGTGATGTCCTGGAGGCGCTCCATGCGCTCCTCGTACTCGACCCCGTCCGCCTTCATCGCGGCCACGGCCTCGCCGCGCGCCTTGTTCTGCTGGGCCACGAGGATCTGGCGCGGATCGTCCAGGGTGGACTCGACCACGGAGACCATGTCGAGGGCGTAGGAGGGCGACTCGGGATCGAGGAGTTCGAACGCGGCCAGCGCGAACGTGGACAGCGGCTGGTTCAGCGCGAAGTCCTGCTGGAGGTCGACCGTGAGCCGGATGATGCGGCCCTCGGCATCGGGCTTGTCGAGCTTCTCCACGATTCCGCCGTCGAGCAGGGAGCGGTAGATCGCGATGGCCCGGCGGATGTGCCGCAGCTGCTGCTTGCGCGGCTCGTGGTTGTCCTCCAGGAGATGGCGCATCGCCTCGAACGCGTTGCCCGGGCGGGCGATCACCGACAGCAGCATCGTGTGCGTCACCCGGAAACGCGAGGTCAGCGGCTCCGGTTCCGACTCGATCAGCTTCTGGAAGGTGTTCTCCGTCCAGCCGACAAAGCCCTCCGGCGCCTTCTTGCGCACCACCTTGCGCCGCTTCTTCGGATCGTCGCCCGCCTTCGCCAGCGCCTTCTCGTTCTCGATGACGTGCTCCGGCGCCTGCGCGACCACGAGCCCCGCGGTGTCGAAACCGGCCCGGCCGGCCCGGCCCGCGATCTGGTGGAACTCACGGGCCCGCAGGGTGCGCACTCGGCTGCCGTCGTACTTGGTCAGCGCTGTGAACAGCACCGTGCGGATGGGCACGTTGACGCCCACGCCGAGCGTGTCCGTGCCGCAGATGACCTTCAGCAGTCCGGCCTGGGCGAGTTTCTCCACCAGACGCCGGTACTTGGGCAGCATGCCGGCGTGGTGCACGCCGATGCCGTGCCGTACGTAACGGGAGAGGTTGCGGCCGAACTTGGTGGTGAAGCGGAAGTTGCCGATCAGCTCGGCGATCTGGTCCTTCTCCTCGCGCGAGCACATGTTGATGCTCATCAGCGCCTGCGCCCGCTCCACGGCCTGCGCCTGTGTGAAGTGCACGATGTACACGGGGGCCTGCTTGCTCTCCAGCAGGTCGGTGAGCGTCTCGGTGAGCGGGGTCAGCTTGTACTCGTAGGACAGGGGCACCGGGCGGGTCGCGGAGCGGACCACCGAGGTGGGACGGCCGGTGCGGCGGATGAGATCCTTCTCGAAGAAGGACACATCGCCCAAAGTGGCCGACATCAGGATGAACTGCGCCTGGGGGAGTTCCAGCAACGGGATCTGCCAGGCCCAGCCGCGGTCCCCCTCGGCGTAGAAGTGGAACTCGTCCATGACGACCTGGCCGACGTCCGCGTCCTTGCCGTCCCGCAGCGCGATCGACGCCAGCACCTCGGCGGTGCAGCAGATGACGGGCGCGTCGGCGTTCACGGAGGCGTCACCGGTGAGCATGCCGACGTTCTCGGTGCCGAAGAGCTTGCACAGCTCGAAGAACTTCTCCGACACCAGGGCCTTGATCGGTGCCGTGTAGAAGGTGACCTCGTCCCGGGCCAGCGCGGCGAAGTGCGCGCCCGCGGCGATCATGCTCTTGCCGGATCCCGTGGGCGTCGACACGATCACGTTCGCCCCGGAGACCACCTCGATCAGCGCCTCCTCCTGGTGGGGATAGAGGGTGAGGCCGCGCTCCTGAGCCCAGGACTCGAAAGCCTCGTACAGGGCGTCGGGGTCGGCGGTCGGCGGCAGCTGATCGATGAGGGTCACGCCCCCATCTTGCCTGGCCTACCGCCCGAGCGGGGAATCGGCTGCGGGTACGAAGATCATGGAAGCTACGCTGTGTGGCCGGCGAGGCGTCAGCGCACCAGGTCAACTTGGCAGCGCGACACGAGGAATGGGGCGGGAAGCGGCCATGATGGGACCAGCACACTCACTGTCGGGGGCCGCGGCCTGGCTGGGGGTGGGAGCCGCCACAGCGGCGGCCGGACACCCCATGCCCTGGCCGGTGCTCCTCAGCGGCGCCCTGATCTGCGCCGGCGCCGCGCTCGCCCCGGACCTCGACCACAAGGCGGCCACCATCTCCCGGGCCTTCGGGCCGGTCTCCCGCGGCGTCTGCGAGATCGTGGACAAGCTGTCGTACACGGTCTACAAGGCGACCAGGAAGCAGGGCGACCCGCGCCGCTCCGGCGGACACCGCACGCTGACGCACACCTGGCTCTGGGCGGTCCTGATCGGCGTCGGCTGTTCCGCCGTGGCGATCGCAGGGGGCCGCTGGGGGGTGCTGGCGATCCTCTTCGTGCACATGGTGCTGGCGATCGAAGGTCTGCTGTGGCGGGCGGCGCGCGGCTCGAGCAGCGACGTCCTGGTCTGGCTGCTGGCGGCGACCAGCGCGTGGATCCTGGCCGGAGTGCTGGACAAGCCGGGCCATGGTTCCGACTGGCTGTTCACCGCGCCGGGGCAGGAGTACCTGTGGCTGGGGCTGCCGGTGGTGCTCGGCGCGCTGGTGCACGACGTCGGGGACGCCCTGACCGTCTCCGGGTGCCCGGTCCTGTGGCCGATCCCGGTGGGCCGCAAGCGCTGGTACCCGGTGGGGCCGCCAAAGGCGATGCGGTTCCGGGCGGGCAGCTGGATCGAGCTCAAGGTGCTGATGCCGGCGTTCATGCTGCTTGGCGGGGTCGGCTGCGCGGCTGCCCTCAATGTGATCTGACCAGGCCGGCAGCACCGGCTCGAGATCGGGCAACGACGTGTCGGGCGGGCCGCG
>NZ_JACBWZ010000528.1 GCF_013870595.1 Streptomyces sp. WELS2
GGAGACGGCGGCCACCACGCGGTTGGAGGGCCCGCGCACGGGCGCCGAGACGGACGCGACGCCCGGCTCGCGCTCACCGATGGACTGGGCCCAGCCGCGCCGCCGTACGCCGGACAGGGCCGTCGCCGTGAAGCGGGCGCCCTGCAGGCCCCGGTGCAGCCGCTCCGGCTCCTCCCAGGCGAGCAGGATCTGCGCCGAGGAGCCCGCCTTCATGGTGAGTGTGGAGCCGACCGGGACGGTGTCCCGCAGGCCGGAGAGACGTTCCGCCGCGGCCACACAGATCCGCATGTCACCCTGGCGCCGGTAGAGCTGGGCGCTCTCGCCGGTGACATCACGGAGGTGGGTGAGCACGGGGCCCGCCGTGGCCAGCAGACGGTCCTCGCCCGCCGCCGCCGCGAGCTCGGCCAGGCGCGGGCCGAGGATGAACCGGCCCTGCATGTCGCGCGCCACCATGCGGTGGTGTTCCAGGGCCACGGCCAGGCGGTGGGCCGTGGGTCGTGCCAGTCCGGTCGCTCCGACCAGACCCGCGAGGGTGGCCGGACCGGACTCCAGAGCGCTCAGGACGAGGGCCGCCTTGTCCAGAACGCCGACGCCGCTACTGTTGTCCATGCAACGATATTCACGTCTCACTCTGTGAAACGCAAGTTCAATTTTCCGTGGAACGCGCCACCCTGGAACCACACGACGGCCCGAAGACCAACGGGCCTGGCGGTGGACGCCCGGAATCACGACGTTCAGGGGCCCGGAACAGGGCAGCCACCGCCCCTCAAGATCTCTAGTTGGGTCGGTGGACGCTTGCCGGCCGGAGGGAAAGCGATGGGTAGGACACTCGCGGAGAAGGTCTGGGACGACCACGTCGTCCGGCGCGCCGAGGGCGAGCCCGACCTCCTCTACATCGATCTGCACCTGCTGCACGAGGTGACCAGCCCCCAGGCCTTCGACGGCCTGCGCAAGAGCGGCCGGAAGGTCCGCCGCCTCGACCTCACCATCGCGACCGAGGACCACAACACCCCGACCCTCGACATCGACAAGCCGATCGCCGACCCGGTCTCCCGCGCCCAGCTGGAGACCCTGCGCAAGAACTGCGCCGACTTCGGTGTGCGGCTGCACCCGCTGGGCGACGTCGAGCAGGGCGTCGTGCACGTCGTCGGCCCGCAGCTGGGCCTGACCCAGCCCGGCACCACGGTCGTCTGCGGCGACTCGCACACCTCCACGCACGGAGCCTTCGGCGCGCTGGCGTTCGGCATCGGCACCTCGCAGGTCGAGCACGTGCTGGCCACCCAGACGCTGCCCATGGCCCGCCCGAAGACCATGGCCATCACCGTCGAGGGCGAGCTGCCCGAGGGCGTCACCGCCAAGGACCTGATCCTGGCGATCATCGCGCGGATCGGCACCGGCGGCGGCCAGGGCTACATCCTGGAGTACCGCGGCTCCGCCATCGAGAAGCTGTCGATGGAGGCCCGGATGACCATCTGCAACATGTCGATCGAGGCCGGTGCCCGCGCCGGCATGATCGCCCCGGACGAGACCACCTTCGAGTACCTCAAGGGCCGCCCGCACGCCCCCGAGGGCGCCGACTGGGACGCGGCCGTGGCGTACTGGAAGACCCTGCGCACCGACGACGACGCCGTCTTCGACGCCGAGGTGGTCATCGACGCCGCCGAGCTGTCGCCGTTCGTCACCTGGGGCACCAACCCCGGCCAGGGCGCGCCGCTTTCGGCCACCGTCCCCGACCCGGCTTCGTACGAAGACGCTTCGGAGCGCCTGGCCGCCGAAAAGGCCCTGGAATACATGGGGTTGGAGGCCGGTCAGCCGCTGCGCTCCATCACCGTGGACACCGTCTTCGTAGGCTCGTGCACCAACGGCCGCATCGAGGACCTGCGCGCCGCCGCCGGCATCCTGCGCGGCCGCAAAGTCGCCGACGGCGTACGGATGCTGGTCGTGCCCGGCTCCGCGCGGGTCGGTCTGCAGGCCGTCTCCGAGGGCCTGGACGTGGTCTTCAAGGAGGCCGGCGCCGAATGGCGGCACGCGGGCTGCTCGATGTGCCTCGGCATGAACCCCGACCAGCTGGCCCCGGGCGAGCGCTCCGCCTCCACCTCCAACCGCAACTTCGAGGGCCGGCAGGGCAAGGGCGGCCGTACGCACCTGGTGTCGCCGCAGGTCGCGGCGGCCACCGCCGTCCTCGGCCACCTGGCCTCGCCCGCCGACCTGACCGACGCCCCCGTGCCCGCTGGAGTCTGAGAATCATGGAAGCCTTCACCACCCACACCGGCCGGGCCGTCCCGCTGCGCCGCAGCAACGTCGACACCGACCAGATCATCCCCGCCCACTGGCTCAAGAAGGTCACCCGCGACGGCTTCGAGGACGGGCTGTTCGAGGCCTGGCGCAAGGACCCCGAGTTCATCCTCAACCGCCCCGAGCGGCAGGGTGCCACGGTCCTGGTCGCCGGCCCCGACTTCGGCACCGGCTCCTCGCGCGAGCACGCCGTCTGGGCGCTGCAGAACTACGGCTTCAAGGCCGTGATCTCCGCCCGCTTCGCCGACATCTTCCGCGGCAACTCGCTGAAGAACGGCCTGCTCACCGTGGTCCTGGACCAGAAGATCGTGGACGCCCTGTGGGAGCTGACCGAGGCGGACCCGACCGCCGAGGTCACCGTCGACCTCGAGGCGCGCGAGGTGCGCGCCGAGGGCATCACCGCCTCCTTCGAGCTGGACGAGAACTCCCGCTGGCGGCTGCTGAACGGCCTGGACGACATCTCCATCACGCTGCGGAACGAGGACGACATCGCCGCCTACGAGGCGGAGCGCCCCGCCTACAAGCCGCGCACGCTCCCGGTCTGATCCGGTAGCCGGCCAGGCCCCTCAGGGTCGGGTTTCGGCCACCGCGACGTCCCGTCTGTACCCCCGGTCGCCACGATCGGGGGTACAGCCATGTCTGCCCCCGACCGCACCTGCCACACCCTGCGGATTCTCTCAACTTGCCGTGTTACGAAGGTCGTTGGCTGGGTAGGTGAGTGCTGTGTTCGGCTCCTTCGCAAGTGCCTGGAAGGCCAATTGAGGCGGTAGTTGCCCCCCTGCGCAGGCGACAACTCGCCCCAGATGGCACAATCTGTGCATGGAACACGACGGCCAACTCCAGCTCTATACGGCGGTCGCGAACCAACTCAAGGAAGCGCACGCAAGGGTGCGCGCACTGCAAGTCCCGGAGGGCGTACGGGTGGCGCTGACCCGGAAGCTGCTGGTCATTACGGCCGCGGCCAAGCACGACCTGGCCGACGCGGCAAGGCGGCTCGATCGGTTCACTGCGGATCTCGACGCGGGTCGGATCCCCGAAGGGGACCGTTGAAACCGTCCGAGACGGCCGAGTCCGTTGCGGCACAAGGGTGATAAGCCCGTTTCGTGTTTGATTTGCGGTATATATCTGCCTAACGTGCGAAAAAGCTTGAACACTTTCGTTCTGGCGATGTCTCCGAAGGGGAAGACGTGAACAAGGCGCAGCTCGTAGAAGCGATTGCCGACAAGTTGGGTGGCCGCCAGCAGGCCGCCGATGCTGTCGATCATGTCCTGGACGCCATCGTCCGCGCGGTCGTCGCGGGCGAGCGGGTCTCGGTCACCGGCTTCGGTTCCTTCGAGAAGGTGGACCGCCCCGCCCGTTACGCCCGCAATCCTCAGACGGGCGAGCGGGTTCGGGTCAAGAAGACCTCCGTGCCGCGTTTCCGCGCCGGTCAGGGCTTCAAGGACCTGGTGAGCGGCTCGAAGAAGCTCCCGCGTGGTGGCGAGGTGGCCGTCAAGAAGGCGCCGAAGGGCAGCCTGTCCGGCCCGCCGCCCACCATCGCCAAGGCCGCCGGCAAGAAGGCCGCCGCCAAGAAGACGACGACGGCCGCGGCGAAGAAGACCACGGCGAAGAAGGCGACGCCGGCGAAGAAGACGACGACGGCCGCCGCGAAGAAGACCACGGCGAAGAAGGCGCCCGCCAAGAAGACCACGGCGACCGCCAAGACCACCGCGGCCAAGAAGACCACCGCCAAGAAGGCCCCGGCGAAGAAGGTCACCGCGAAGAAGGCCCCGGCCAAGAAGTCGACGGCCCGCAAGACCACCGCCAAGAAGACGACCGCCCGCAAGGCGACGTCGTAAGGCCGCCAGGGCACTCACGCGCCGGGCCGGACTCCCCAGGGAGCCCGGCCCGCGGCGTGTGCAAGGGCGGTTACAGGGTTTGAAGGGTTACGAGGGTGATCCGCAGCGCGTCGCCCTCGCCCTCCGTCTCGATCCGCACCCGCTGCCCGGGGCGGAGCAGCAACAGGCCCCCGGCGTCGAACGCGGCGGCGTCGAAGGGCACGGGGGTGCCGTCGTCGAGGAGCACCTGTCCGCTGCGGGTCTGCGGGTCGTAGGTGTATGCGGTGGCCTGCATGACGGTCAGCCTAGTGGGCGTCCCCGGGCCCCGGGATCAGCAGCCCCGCCGCCACCGCCGCCGTGAACCGCCCCACCCCCAGGGCCAG
>NZ_JACBWZ010000529.1 GCF_013870595.1 Streptomyces sp. WELS2
AGCCCGCTGCCGGTCGCGTCAGGGCCACCGGAGGAACGACGACGGCCGCCCCCCGACTGGCTTCGGAGGGCGGCCGCTCGCGCCCGCGATCCTAGGAACGTTCCTCTGTCAAGGAACGGATCAGTCGCCGATCAGCGCGTCCACGAACGCCTCCGGCTCGAACGGCGCGAGATCGTCCGCGCCCTCGCCGAGCCCGACCAGCTTGACCGGCACGCCCAGCTCGCGCTGGACGGCGACCACGATGCCGCCCTTGGCCGTGCCGTCCAGCTTGGTCAGCACGATGCCGGTGATGTCCACCACCTCGGCGAACACCCGGGCCTGCACCAGGCCGTTCTGGCCGGTGGTGGCGTCCAGGACGAGCAGCACCTCGTCCAGCGGCGCGTGCTTCTCCACCACGCGCTTGACCTTGCCGAGCTCGTCCATGAGGCCGGTCTTGGTGTGCAGGCGGCCGGCGGTGTCGATGAGCACCACGTCGACGCCCATCTCCTTGCCCTCCTTCACCGCGTCGAAGGCGACGGAGGCCGGGTCGCCGGCCTCCGGGCCGCGCACGGTGTGGGCGCCGACGCGCTCGCCCCAGGTCTGGAGCTGGTCGGCGGCGGCGGCACGGAAGGTGTCGGCGGCGCCGAGCACGACGCTGCGGCCGTCGGCGACCAGGACCCGGGCGAGCTTGCCGGTGGTGGTGGTCTTGCCGGTGCCGTTGACGCCGACGATCATCACGATGCCGGGCTTGCGGTCCTCGGGCTCGGTCTTGACCGTGCGGTCGAGGTCGGTGCCGACCAGCTTGAGGAGTTCCTCGCGCAGCAGGCCGCGCAGTTCCTCGGGGGTGCGGGTGCCGAGCACCTTGACGCGTTCGCGCAGCCGCTCGACCAGTTCCTGGGTGGGCTGCACGCCGACGTCGGCGGTGAGCAGCGTGTCCTCGATCTCCTCCCAGGTGTCCTCGTCCAGGTGCTCGCGGGAGAGCAGGGTGAGCAGGCCCTTGCCCAGGGCGTTCTGCGAGCGGGACAGGCGGGCGCGCAGCCGGACGAGCCGGCCCGCGGTGGGCTCCGGGACCTCGATCTCGATCTCGGGAGCCTCGGCGACGGGGGGCTCCTCGACGACGACCGCGGGGCCGCCCGGGAGATCCACCTCCTCGATCGTCCGGCGCGGTTCGTCGCGCGGCGTCTCGGCCTCTTCGCCGACGTGCGGCTCGGCCGGGGGCGCGGTGATGTCGGGCGCCTTCGGGGGCGGCGGGGGCAGCGGCTTCCGGCGCCGGCTGCCCACGATCAGCCCGCCGAGCGCGCCGAGCACGACCACGGCGATGACTACAGCAAGGATGACGGTTTCCATAACCCGACCAGTATCGGCCATGGGGTCCGCGAGAACCCCGTTTGTGGCTTTCTCCGAGAGACAAAGGCCACTTAACGCGAGGACTCGGAGCAAAGTACGATGGTGACACCTCTATCCACGCGCGTAGAGTCCCCACGTCACCTTGTCCCCCCATGTCAGGCACCTCTTCCATGAGCACATCCGCCGAGACCGAAGGCGCTCTCGAAACCCGCGGTATCGAGCAGGTCCCCGACGCCGAGCGCACCGCGCGTCCGCGGCAGCTGTTCCCCACCTGGGTCGGCGCGAACATCAGCGTCCTGCTGCTGACGATGGGCGCGAGCCTCGTCGTCGCCTACCACCTGAACTTCTGGCAGGCCCTGATCGTCGCCGTGGCCGCGCCGATCGTGTCGTACGGCCTGGTCGGCCTGATCGGCATCGCGGGCAAGCGGGGCGGCGCGCCCGGCATGGCGCTGTCGCGCGCGGTCTTCGGCCAGCGCGGCAACCTGCTGCCCGGTTCGCTGATCTGGGTCGCGCGCTGGGGCTGGGAGACGATCAACGCGGTGACCGGCGCGTACGCGATGCTCACCATCCTGGACATCCTGTTCGGCATCAAGGCGAACAGCGTGCTGGACATGGTGACGCTGCTGGCGTTCGTCGTGGCGACCTTCGCGATCTCCGGGCTCGGCATCAACGCCGTGCAGAAGTGCAACAAGTACGCGACCTATTTCTTCGGCGTCTTCTCGGTGCTGGTGCTGGGCTATCTGGTGGCGAACACCGACTGGGCGAAGGTGATGGACCACAGCGCCGGTTCCACGGCCTCGGTGATCACCGGCGTCGGCATGATCGCGGCGGGCGGTGTCAGCTGGATCCCCTCGGCCCCGGACTTCACCCGCTACCTGCCGCGTACGGCGTCCTCGAAGGCGATCGTGGGCACGGCGGTGGGCGGCGCCGGTGTCGTCGTGCTGCCGATGGTCCTGATGGGCGCGGTGATGGCGGTCTCCACCCCGGACCTGGCCTCGGCCAGCGACCCGGTGTCCTTCCTGGGCGAGATCCTGCCGACGTGGATCGCGGTGCCGTACCTGTTCATCGCGCTGATCGGCATGCTGCTGATCAACTCGATGTCGATGTACTCGGCGGGCTTCACCGCGCAGACCCTCGGCATCAAGGTGCCGCGGCACTGGGCGGTCTCGGTGAACGCGGTGATCTCGCTGGTGTTCGGCGGGGTGCTGATGCTGGTGGCGACCAGCTTCATGGGCTCCTTCATCGCCTTCCTGTCGCTGCTCGCGGTCGCCTTCTCCGCGTGGGTCGGCGTGTTCGGCGCGGACATGCTCCGCCGTACCGAGTACGACGGCCGGGCCATGGCCGACACCACCCGCACCAGCGCCTACTGGTACAAGGGCGGCTTCTCCCCCGCGGCCGTGGCCGCCTGGGCGATCGGCCTGGTGTCGGGCCTGATGTTCACCACCTCACAGGCGGCGAGCGCGGTGGTCTTGCCGGCCCCGCTGGGCCCCGCGAACAGGGTGACCGGCCCGAGCGGGAACCCGGCGCCCCGGTGCCCGGCGAAGGCGGAGAGCCTCAGCTCGGTGATCCGGGACCGGATGTCGGGCCGGTCATCGGGGAGCGCGGGAACGTCGGCCGCCGGCGACTCGGCGAACAGGAAGGGCACGGCCATACGCGGACCGTAGAACCCCGCTTCCCCGCCGAACCGTTTTCCCGTCGGAACTTTCCCCCGATCGGGGGGCGGGCGCGGCGCTCGGCGCCGTCACGTGCCCGCCAGTCCCGCCCCCTCCATCAGGCCGCTGACCTCCGTGCCGGGCGGGGTGAGGAGGAAGACGTTGCGGTCCACCCGGTGCATCCCGCTGCCCAGGCCGAAGACGACGCCGGTGCTGAAGTCGAGGACGCGCTTGGCCACATCCCCCTCCGCGCCGGACAGGTCGAGCAGCACCGGCACCCCGGCCATCAGGGTCTCGGCCACTTCCCGGGCGTCCGCGAAGACGTTGACGCGCAGGACCACGAACCGGCGCCGGGTCTCGGTCTCGGCGTCCGGCAGCGAGCGGTGGTTCACCGCCGACGGCCAGGAGTCCCGGCCCCGCAGCGGCACGACCTGGGCGAGCCCTTCCCACTGTTCATCGGTGACGTCGTAACGGCTCACCGGCTCCCCCTGACCTGACTCGCGACCAATTGCACCAGCCAATTCTTACGCCAAGTCACCCGTTCGGCCCAACACCGACACGAAGGCCCCCTCCGTGACCACCCCCCGCGGCCCCTGGATGGCACGGATCACAAGCGCAAGAAGAGAAACCTCACAGCATGTGCCGCACCCCGGCTCGAGCGCCCTGCCCTAGCATCCGAGCCATGACGGTCCTGCCTGACGACGGGCTCTCACTGGCCGCCGAGTTCCCTGACGCGACACACGAGCAGTGGCAACGCCTGGTGGAGGGCGTACTGCGCAGGTCAGGCAGGGAATTGTCCGGCGAGGCAGCGGAGGACGCCCTGTCCACGACGCTGGAAGACGGGCTGCGCACCCGGCCCCTGTACACCGCGCGCGACGGCGCGCCCGATCCCGGACTGCCGGGTTTCGCCCCGTTCGTGCGGGGCGGCCGCCCGGAGGGCACCGGCCCGGGCGGCTGGGACGTGCGCCAGCGGCACACGGCGCTCGGCGACGGCCCGGCGGACGCGGTGCTCGCCGACCTGGAGAACGGCGGCACCTCGCTCTGGCTGGTGCTGGGCGAGGGCGGCATCCCGGTGGCGGAGCTGGGCCGCGCCCTGGACGGGGTGTACCTCGACCTGGCCCCCGTCGTGCTGGACGCCGGCCGTGACACCGCCCGTGCCGCAGAGGTCCTGCTGCGGCTGTACACGGACAAGGGCGTGGACGCCGGGGCGGTGCGCGGCAACCTGGGCGGCGACCCGCTCGGGTACGAGGCCCGTACCGGCACCGCGCAGCCCTTCGCGCCGTACGCCGAACTGGCCGTGCGCTGCGCCGAGGGATACCCGGGGCTGCGCGCGCTGACCGTGGACGCGCTGCCGTACCACGAGGCGGGCGGCTCGGCCGCGCAGGAGCTGGGCGCCTCGCTGGCCACGGGTGTGGCCTATCTGCGGGAGCTGACCGAGGCCGGGCTCGGCGTCGAACAGGCCCTCGGCCAGCTGGAGTTCCGTTACGCGGCGACCGCCGACCAGTTCCTGACCATC
>NZ_JACBWZ010000053.1 GCF_013870595.1 Streptomyces sp. WELS2
TGATCGTCGAACTGGGCGGCCGGCACGCGTCCGTGGTCCGGCTGCTTCCGCCGCTGACGATCAGCGACGAACAGGCGGAGGCGGTGCTCGACCGCCTGACCGACGCGATCACCGCGGCGGCCCGCGACCACGAGACCCAAGGCCCCGACCGGCGACGACAGCCCGGCGCCGCCCAGCGCGCGGGCTGAAGACCACACCCGCCGCACCCGGCCACCGGCTCGGCGAGGCTCCCTCGGACCGCCATCACCTGCCATCCCGGCTCCGCCTTCCCTCCGGGCGGCCGGTCCGGCAGCCGGCCCCGCCTCGCCGCCGTCCCGCCCGCCCGACGAGGGGCCGGGCGGCGACCGGACCAGCCCGCGACACCCCACCCCCAGCCCCAGAGGAGCCGTCATGAACGCCACTCCCCACCCCGACGGCCGCTCCGGCGCCCCCGACGACCAGGGAGACACCACGCCGCCCGCCGCCCTGCCGCGCGCCGACTCCGTCCCCCAGCAGAAGAGGCGGGCGGCGGACACCAGCTGGCGGACGGTGCCCGGCCCCGACCCCCTGGACGATCCCGACCCGCACACCGCGGCCCAGGCCGCCGCCGTCGAGAACCTCCTGCGGTGCTGGGTCCGCGAGACCGGCCTCGCCGCCCCCGCCACCGAGAGCCTCACCATCCCGCTGCCCGCCGGCGGCACCGCCCTCATCGCACCGGTGCGGTACTGGTCCCCGACCGGCTGGCACCGCTTCGGCCCGCCCCGCCTCGCCTCCGCACCCGGCACCGCGCCACCCGTCGACGCCGTGACCCTCGCGGCACTCCTGGCCAGGGAAACCCCCGCCCGAACCGGCCCACCGGGTGGGACGGCGCCCACCCCGCCCCACACCGTCTCCCACCCGGGAGATGAGGGCACCCCCGGCGCCCCCGCCTCCGTCGCCCACCCCGCGGCGGGCGCCGATCTCGTGGCCAGGGTCGCCGACTCCGTCCGCCGCACCGCCGAGTTCATCCGCCACCGGCGCGCACACCCCGCGGACAGCCCCGACCTCTTCCTCAGCGCCGAACAGGCCCTCCTCCTCGGGCACCCGCTGCATCCCACCCCCAAGAGCCGGGAGGGCCTGACCGACGCCGAGGCCGACCGGTACTCACCGGAGTCGCACGGCTCCTTCCCGCTGCACTGGCTGGCCGTCGCCCCCTCCCTCCTCGCGACCGACTCGGCCTGGACCGAGCGCGGCCGTCCCGTGCCCGCCGGCCGGCTCGTCCGCAGCCTCGCCGGAACCGGCCTGCCCCTGCCCGACGGCTACACCCCACTGCCCCTGCACCCCTGGCAGGCCCGCGAGGTACGGCACCGGCCGGCCGTCGCCGCACTGCTCGACTCCGGGCTGCTCCGCGACCTCGGGCCCCTCGGCGCCCACTGGCACCCCACCTCCTCCGTGCGGACCGTCCACCGCTCCGGCGCCCCCGCGATGCTCAAGCTCTCGCTGGCCCTGCGCATCACCAACTCCCGCCGGGAGAACCTGCGCAAGGAACTCCACCGGGGAGTCGAGGTGCACCGGCTGCTGCGCACCGGCCTCGCCGGGCAGTGGCGCACGGCCCACCCGGGCTTCGACATCGTCCGCGACCCCGCCTGGCTCGCCGTGGACGACCCGGACGGTGTGCCCGTGCCGGGACTCGACGTGGTGATCCGGCACAACCCGTTCACCCCGGCCGACGACGCCGGCTGCGTCGCCGGACTCGTGTCCCCCCGCCCCCTCGCCGTACCAACCTCCAACACCTCGGAACGGCCGCTCACTTGGCCGGTGCGTTCGCGTCTGGCTCATCTCCTCGCGCGGCTCACGGCCCGTACCGGCCAACCCCTGGGCGCCGTGGCGGCGGAGTGGTTCCTGCGCTACCTGGAGCACGTCGTCCGCCCCGTCCTCTGGCTGGACGGCGAGGCCGGCGTCGCCCTCGAAGCGCACCAGCAGAACACGCTGCTCCTGCTGGACGGCGACGGCTGGCCCGTCGGCGGGCGTTACCGTGACAACCAGGGCTACTACTTCCGCGAGTCACGGCGGACCGAACTGACGGCACGGCTGCCCGGGATCGGCGAGCGCAGCGACACCTTCGTCCCCGACGACGTCGCCGACGAACGCCTCGCCTACTACCTCGCCGTCAACAACGTGTTCGGCCTGATCGGCGCCCTCGGCTCCCAGCGCCTCGCCGACGAGCGGCTGCTCCTCGCGGCCTTCCGCCGTTTCCTCACCACGCTGGCCTCGGGACCCGATCCGCTGCGCAGTCCGCTGCCCGGCCGCCTGCTCGACTCGCCCGTGCTGCGCTGCAAGGCCAACCTGCTGACCCGGCTGCACGGCCTCGACGAACTCGCCGGCCCGGTCGACACCCAGTCCGTCTACGTCACCATCGCCAACCCCCTTCATTCCTGAGCGACATCCGCACCCGACCCACCTCGTCTCCCGAGAGGAGAGCACCGTGCCCCCCACCGACCTGACCACCGGAACCGGTCCCGCACCGGCCCACCCCGACAGCGCCGGCCCACGGCCCGGTACGACGGGTTCCCGGCACTCCCCGTTCGGCCCGTTCACCGCGGAGGACGACGACCCGGGCGGCGAGGACACGCTGGACCTGCAACTGCCCGCCGAGTTCCTCGCCCTCCGCGCCGGGGCGACGACCGGCCTCGTAGGCCGGATCGCCACGTGGGGCGCGGTCCCCACCCCCGTCGGCCGCTTCCGACTGGAGCCCGTACGCATCGACCACGACCTGCCGCTCGTCCACCGCTGGATGAACGACCCGGCCGTCGCCGCGTTCTGGGAACTCGCCGGACCCCCGCGCCGGACCGAGGACCACCTGCGGGCCCAACTGCGCGGCGACGGACGCTGCGTCCCGTGCCTCGGCGTACTCGACGGCACCCCGATGAGCTACTGGGAGATCTACCGCGCGGACCTCGATCCACTGGCCCGCAGCTATCCGGCCCGCCCGCACGACACGGGGATCCATCTCCTCATCGGCGACGCGGCCGACCGGGGACGGGGACTGGGCACCGTCCTGCTGGGAGCCGTGGCCGGCCTGATCCTCGACCGGCGTCCCACCTGCCCACGGGTGGTGGCGGAACCCGATCTCCGCAACACCCCCTCCATCGCCGCGTTCCTGGGCGCGGGCTTCCGGTTCGCCGCCGAGATCGACCTGCCCGGCAAGCGGGCCGCCCTCATGATCAAGGACCGGGTCCCGCGCGACGCGCTGTAGCGCCACGTGACCACACGCTCACTTCCAGCCGCCCCGACCCCCGCCCCAGGAGCCCCGGCCGTGATCCCGCTCCCCGCCCCCGTCACCGCCCCCCGTTTGTCAGTGCGGGGCCGTAGGGTGGTCAGGCTATGACGAAGCCCTCCCTCTCCGAACTCCTGCATGCCGCCGTCGCCGCCGTCGGCGGCACGGAGCGCCCCGGCCAGGTGACCATGGCCGAAGCGGTCGCCGAGGCGATCGACGACGGCACCCACCTGCTGGTCCAGGCCGGCACCGGTACCGGCAAGTCGCTGGGCTATCTCGTGCCCGCGCTCGCGCACGGAGAGAGAGTGGTCGTCGCGACGGCCACGCTCGCCCTGCAACGCCAGCTGGTGGAGCGGGACCTGCCGCGCACGGTCGACGCCCTGCACCCGCTGCTGCGCCGCCGCCCGGAGTTCGCCATGCTCAAGGGCCGGTCGAACTACCTCTGCCTGCACCGCCTGCACGAGGGCATGCCGCAGGACGAGGAAGAGGGCCTGTTCGACCAGTTCGAGGCCGCCGCGCCCACCAGCAAGCTGGGGCAGGACCTGCTGCGGCTGCGGGACTGGGCGGACGAGACCGAGGACGGCGACCGGGACGACCTCACCCCCGGCGTCTCGGACCGCGCCTGGGCCCAGGTGTCGGTGTCCTCCCGGGAGTGCCTGGGCGCGTCTAAATGCGCGTACGGCGCGGAGTGCTTCGCGGAGATGGCCCGTGAGCGGGCCAAGCTCGCCGAGGTCGTGGTCACCAACCACGCCCTGCTGGCCATCGACGCCATCGAGGGCGCCCCGGTGCTGCCGCAGCACGAGGTGCTGATCGTGGACGAGGCGCACGAACTGGTCTCCCGCGTCACCGGCGTCGCCACCGGCGAGCTCACCCCCGGCCAGGTCAACCGTGCCGTGCGCCGCGCCGCCAAGCTCGTCAACGAGAAGGCCGCCGACCAGCTCCAGACCGCCGCCGAGGGCTTCGAGCGGCTCATGGAACTCGCTCTTCCGGGCCGCCTGGAGGAGATCCCGGAGGACCTCGGCTACGCCCTGATGCAGCTGCGGGACGCCGCCCGCACGGTGATCTCCGCCATCGGCGCGACCCGCGACAAGTCCGTCCAGGACGAGGACGCGGTCCGCAAGCAGGCGCTGGCCTCCGTGGAGACGGTCCACGACGTGGCGGAACGGGTGCTGAACGGCTCGGAGTGGGACGTCGTCTGGTACGAGCGGCACGACCGGTTCGGCGCCTCCCTGCGGGTCGCCCCCATGTCGGTCTCCGGTCTGCTCAGGGAGAAGCTCTTCGCCGACCGGTCCGTCGTCCTCACCTCGGCGACGCTCAAGCTGGGCGGCGACTTCAACGGCGTCGGCGCCTCTCTGGGCCTCGCCCCGGAGGGCACGCAGGGCGAGGACCTGCCGCAGTGGAAGGGCATCGACGTCGGCTCGCCGTTCGACTACCGCAAGCAGGGCATCCTGTACGTGGCCAAGCACCTGGCGCGCCCCGCGCGTGACGGTGAGCGTGCCGACATGCTGGACGAGCTCACCGAGCTGATCCAGGCGGCCGGCGGGCGCACCCTCGGCCTGTTCTCGTCCATGCGGGCCGCCCAGCTCGCGGCGGAGGAGCTGCGCTCCCGGATCCCGGAGTTCCCGATCCTGCTCCAGGGCGAGGAGACGCTCGGCGAGCTGATCAAGAACTTCGCCGCCGATCCGAAGACCTGTCTCTTCGGCACGCTGTCGCTGTGGCAGGGCGTCGACGTCCCGGGTCCCAGCTGTCAGCTGGTCGTCATGGACAAGATCCCGTTCCCGCGCCCCGACGATCCGCTGATGAGCGCGCGCCAAAAGGCGGTGGAGGACGCGGGAGGCAACGGCTTCATGGCGGTCGCCGCCACTCACGCGGCGCTGCTCATGGCGCAGGGCGCCGGCCGTCTCGTCCGGGCTTCCGGGGACCGGGGCGTGGTGGCCGTGCTGGACCAGCGGCTGGCGACCGCCCGCTACGGCGGTTACCTCAAGGCGTCACTGCCGGACTTCTGGTACACCACGGACCGTAACCAGGTGCGCAGGTCGCTCGCGGCGATCGACGCGGCGGCGAAGGAGACGGAGGGCAAGTGACCGCGGGGTGGCCGGTTCGCGGCCACCCTCGGGGAGGCGGCGCCCGGCGACGGCCTCGGGGACGGGCAGGGCCCCGGAACCGGCGCAGGGGTTCCGGGGCCCGGTCAGGGAGTGAGCCGGGTGGGGCTCGTCGCGGCAGCGGTCAGACGCGCCGCAGGACGGCGACGACCTTGCCCAGGATGGTCGCGTCGTCGCCGGGGATCGGCTCGTAGGCCGCGTTGTGGGGGAGGAGCCAGACGTGGCCGTCCTCGCGCTTGAAGCGCTTGACGGTGGCCTCGCCGTCGAGCATGGCGGCCACGATGTCGCCGTTCTCGGCGACCGGCTGACGGCGCACGGTGACCCAGTCGCCGTCGCAGATCGCGGCCTCGATCATGGAGTCGCCGACGACCTTGAGGACGAAGAGTTCGCCGTCGCCGACGAGCTGGCGGGGGAGCGGGAAGACGTCCTCGACGGACTCCTCCGCGAGGATCGGGCCACCGGCGGCGATGCGGCCGACGAGTGGGACGTACGACGCGGCGGGCTTGCCGGCGGTGTCCGTGGGCTGCACGGTGACGGCCTGGTCCGAGCCGCGGACCTCGTAGGCGCGCGGGCGGTGGGGGTCGCGGCGCAGGAAGCCCTTGCGCTCCAGTGCCATCAGCTGGTGGGCGACGGAGGAGGTGCTGGAGAGGCCGACGGCCTGGCCGATCTCCCGCATCGACGGCGGGTAACCGCGCCTTTGCACGGAGTCCCTGATGACCTCGATCACCCGGCGCTGCCGGTCGGTGAGTCCGGAGCTGTCCGCCCGGATGCCCGGAGGTCGGCCCGGCAGGGAGCGCTTGTTCCCCTCGGGATTCGTGGCTTCGTTCATCGCGTGTACCGGCTCGACTCGGCCCTGGGAGCGGTCCTGGGCGGTGATGGTGGCACTGTCTGCGGTGGTGGTCACGGCGGCCCCTCTCGATGGTCTCCCTGCTGCACAACGGTAGTTGCTTTCGAAAGGTTGCGCCAAACACACGTTCGAGTGAAAAAGTGCGTTTCGCCTGACGTGATCAGGTGTCCGGGTGTATGGCCGGCGTGACACTCGACGGACAAAAGCGCCCATTGTTGTACTCTTCACCGCTGGAGTCGCTCGCCTCGTGAGCGGCGTCCCCAGTCTGCCATCCGGAATATCGCACTCCGGTTCCGGGGCCCTTCCCGTGCGGGAGTGGCATGTGTGCTCCCCGCGGTGCCCACCGTATCCCCGCGTGCGCGTGCCGGCGGGGCTGTGCGCCCGCGTGTCCCCGCAGGTCACCGCAGACCTCCGGGGAGCCGTTCCGGTGCGACACGCGTGTCTGCCTTGGTGAATGAGCCGATCCCCACATGTAGTGGTTGGATGGCTACAGCGGCCCACAAGTTGTGGTCCCCCCGGTCGGAGACGGCTCGCCTATCGCCTATGCTTAGGGCTGCTTCGCGAGGCCTGTGTGTCGGGCGAGGCTGACGAGTCTGCTGTGAGGAGGGTTGGAGAACATGCACTGCCCCTTCTGCAGGCACCCCGACAGCCGCGTGGTCGACAGTCGTACGACCGACGACGGCACGTCCATCCGCAGGCGCCGCCAGTGCCCTGACTGCTCCCGTCGTTTCACGACCGTGGAGACGTGCTCGCTCATGGTGGTGAAGCGGTCCGGAGTCACCGAACCGTTCAGCCGTACCAAGGTCATCAACGGCGTGCGCAAGGCGTGCCAGGGACGGCCGGTCACCGAGGACGCGCTCGCCCAGCTCGGGCAGCGGGTCGAGGAGGCGGTGCGCGCGACCGGAAGTGCCGAGCTGACCACCCACGACGTGGGGCTGGCCATACTCGGTCCCTTGCAGGAGCTGGACCTCGTCGCCTATCTGCGGTTCGCCTCCGTCTACCGGGCGTTCGACTCGCTCGATGACTTCGAGGCCGCCATCGCGGAGCTGAGGCAGGCGACGCGCCCCGCCGCGGACGAGGAAGACGCCGGCGCGGGGAGCCAGGAAGACCATCGCGGGCCGGCCGGGACCACGCAGGTTCCCGAGCCCGCGCACGCCGCCGACTGACCGGTGGGCCGGAATCCGGACGGAGAACCGGGTTCCGGCCGTACGGCGGCGAACGTAGACCTGTCGCGGGCGGCGGCTGAGGGTGCCCGCGACGCAAGACAGAAACATGTGCCCACGGGAACAACGGGGGCATTTCAGGGCGTTTTCGCCCGTAGGGAGGCGGCATGACAGAGACGGCGAGCGGTCCGGCACGAGGTTCCCGCGCCAAGGGAGCCAAGGGCACCAAGGGACTGCGCATCGAGCGCATCCACACCACCCCCGGAGTGCACCCGTACGACGAGGTGACGTGGGAGCGCCGTGACGTCGTCATGACCAACTGGCGCGACGGCTCGGTCAACTTCGAGCAGCGTGGCGTCGAGTTCCCCGACTTCTGGTCGGTGAACGCGGTCAACATCGTCACCAGCAAGTACTTCCGTGGTGCCGTCGGCACCCCGCAGCGCGAGACCAGCCTCAAGCAGCTGATCGACCGCATCGTGAAGACGTACCGGAAGGCCGGTGAGGACCACAAGTACTTCGCCTCCCCCGCCGACGCCGAGATCTTCGAGCACGAGCTGGCGTACGCCCTCCTGCACCAGATCTTCAGCTTCAACAGCCCCGTCTGGTTCAACGTCGGCACCAAGCAGCCCCAGCAGGTCTCTGCCTGCTTCATCCTGTCCGTCGACGACTCCATGGAGTCGATCCTCGACTGGTACAAGGAAGAGGGCATGATCTTCAAGGGCGGCTCCGGCGCCGGCCTGAACCTCTCCCGGATCCGTTCCTCCAAGGAACTGCTCTCCTCCGGCGGCAACGCCTCCGGTCCCGTCTCCTTCATGCGCGGCGCCGACGCCTCCGCCGGAACCATCAAGTCCGGCGGTGCCACCCGCCGCGCCGCCAAGATGGTCGTGCTCGACGTCGACCACCCCGACATCGAGGACTTCATCGAGACCAAGGTCAAGGAAGAGGAGAAGATCCGCGTCCTGCGCGACGCGGGCTTCGACATGGACCTGGGCGGCGACGACATCACGTCCGTCCAGTACCAGAACGCCAACAACTCGGTCCGTGTGAACGACGAGTTCATGAAGGCGGTCGAGGAGGGCGGCAAGTTCGGCCTGCGTGCCCGCATGACCGGTGAGGTCATCGAGGAGGTCGACGCCAAGGGACTCTTCCGCAAGATCGCCGAGGCCGCCTGGGCCTGCGCCGACCCCGGCATCCAGTACGACGACACGATCAACAACTGGCACACCTGCCCCGAGTCCGGCCGGATCACCGCGTCGAACCCGTGCAGCGAGTACATGCACCTGGACAACACGTCCTGCAACCTGGCCTCGCTGAACCTGATGAAGTTCCTGAAGGACGACGGCAAGGGCAACCAGTCCTTCGAGGCCGAGCGCTTCCAGAAGGTCGTCGAGCTGGTCATCACCGCGATGGACATCTCGATCTGCTTCGCGGACTTCCCGACCCAGAAGATCGGCGAGAACACCCGCGCCTTCCGCCAGCTCGGCATCGGCTACGCCAACCTCGGCGCCCTGCTGATGGCCACCGGCCACGCCTACGACTCCGACGGCGGCCGCGCCCTGGCCGGCGCCATCACCTCCCTGATGACGGGTACGGCCTACCGCCGCTCCGCCGAGCTGGCCGAGGTCGTCGGCACCTACGACGGCTACGCCCGCAACGCCGACGCCCACAAGCGCGTCATGAAGCAGCACGCGGACGCCAACGCCACGGCCGTGCGCATGGACGACCTGGACACCCCGGTCTGGGCCGCCGCCACGGAGGCCTGGCAGGACGTGCTGCGGCTCGGCGAGAAGAAC
The DNA here is from genome assembly GCF_013870595.1 of Streptomyces sp. WELS2. Taxonomy (GTDB): domain Bacteria; phylum Actinomycetota; class Actinomycetes; order Streptomycetales; family Streptomycetaceae; genus Streptomyces. The sequence continues at coordinate 9,141 of NZ_JACBWZ010000053.1, forward strand.
GGTTTCCGTAACTCCCAGGCGTCCGTCCTCGCGCCGACCGGCACCATCGGTCTCGCGATGTCCTGCGACACCACCGGCGTCGAGCCCGACCTCGCGCTGGTGAAGTTCAAGAAGCTCGTCGGCGGCGGCTCGATGCAGATCGTCAACGGCACCGTCCCGCAGGCCCTGCGCCGCCTGGGCTACCAGGAGGAGCAGATCGAGGCGATCGTCGCCCACATCGCCGAGCACGGCAATGTGATCGACGCCCCCGGCCTCAAGCAGGAGCACTACGAGGTCTTCGACTGCGCCATGGGCGAGCGCGCCATCTCCCCGATGGGCCACGTCCGCATGATGGCCGCGATCCAGCCGTGGATCTCCGGCGCCATCTCCAAGACGGTCAACATGCCGGAGACGGCGACCGTCGAGGAGGTCGAGGAGATCTACTTCGAGGCCTGGAAGCTGGGCGTCAAGGCGCTCGCGATCTACCGCGACAACTGCAAGGTCGGCCAGCCGCTCTCCGCCAAGAAGAAGGAGCCGGCGGACGAGAAGAAGGCCGAGGAGCCCGCGGCCGTCGAGACCAAGGTCGAGAAGGTCGTCGAGTACCGTCCGGTCCGCAAGCGCCTCCCGAAGGGACGTCCCGGCATCACCACGTCCTTCACCGTCGGCGGCGCCGAGGGTTACATGACGGCCAACTCCTACCCGGACGACGGCCTGGGCGAGGTCTTCCTGAAGATGTCCAAGCAGGGCTCCACCCTCGCGGGCATGATGGACGCCTTCTCCATCGCCGTCTCCGTCGGCCTCCAGTACGGCGTGCCCCTGGAGACGTACGTCTCGAAGTTCACCAACATGCGCTTCGAGCCGGCCGGTATGACGGACGACCCGGACGTGCGGATGGCGCAGTCGATCGTCGACTACATCTTCCGCCGCCTGGCGCTGGACTTCCTGCCCTTCGAGACCCGCTCCGCGCTCGGCATCCACTCCGCCGAGGAGCGCCAGCGGCACCTGGAGACCGGCTCCTACGAGCCGGCCGAGGACGAGGTGGACGTCGAGGGCCTGGCCCAGTCGGCGCCGCGCGCCCAGGAGTTGAAGGCGGTCGCCACGCCGAAGGCCGAGACCGAGGCGGCCAAGCCCGCCCCGAAGCAGGCCCACACCAGCGCCGAACTGGTGGAGATGCAGCTGGGCATCCAGGCCGACGCCCCGCTGTGCTTCTCCTGCGGTACGAAGATGCAGCGGGCCGGTTCCTGCTACATCTGCGAGGGCTGCGGCTCGACCAGCGGCTGCAGCTGATGACACGCCGTTCGTGAAGTAAGGGGCGCCGGCCATGGCCGGCGCCCCTTGCACGTGCGCGTCGGGAAGGTCAGGGCCGGTGCGCCCGGCCCATGACCCGGGTGAAGACCGCCGGATCCTCGTCGAAGCCGTGCAGGCCGGCGTGGAACGTCCACTCGCCTGAGTCGTCCCGGACGAACTCGGCGACCGATGCGGCCGTCGCCCCGGTCACCGAGGCGAAGCCGTCCTCGGCGAGCACGGTGTAGCCCTCACGGATGCGGAGGGCGGGATTCAGCACGTCGGCGAACGTCTTGCGCCCGTACCTCTGCTGGATGGCCGCGCCCACCACCACGCGCGCGTAGCGGCCGTCGAGACGGTCCAGTTCGAGCGTCATGACCTCGTCCCAGCCGAACCCCTTGCCGTCCGTGCTGTCGCGGTTGAGGGTGATCGTGCCGTCCGGTGAGCGGCTGTCGAAGTGCACCAGATAGGCCGGATCCCCGTACGCGTCACCGGACACGAAGGTCGCGGCGATGATGTCGAGATCGGTCGGCGAGTGACCCGCCGGACTGGGGTCCCACTTGAGCGCGACCTCGACCTTGCGGATTCCCTTGCTGAAGCCGGTCACCAGGCTTCCCCCTCCCGCTGTGGTTCGACCCCAACTTCCCTGCGGCCGGGGTGTGTTGTCCATCGTGCCATGTAACGGGGCGCGCACGCGCGGGCGATCCGCGCGAAGACGTGACCGACGCCACGCCCGGTGGCCGTACGATGGCGCGGTGCTGGTCAAGTGGATTCGCTGCACCGTCGTGGACCGCCGGGGTTTCGAGCGGGGGCAGCGGAAATGGGCGGGGCTTCCCGGGGAGCCGGGTTTCCGGGGACAGGGCGGTGGCTGGAGCCGGCAGCGGCCGGGGGTGGCGCACATCTTCGCCTTCTGGGAGAGCCGCGCCTTCTACGACTCCTTCATGGCCCGCTCCCACGACCGACTGGCCGCCGCCCAGTCCGGCACCTACAAGGACGCCCAGGTCAAGCTGTTCGAGTACCGCTTCGATGTGAAGACCGGATTCGAGCCCCGCTTCACCGACGCCGATCTGATCCGGGTCGCCCTGTGCACAATCCGCGAGGAGCGCGTGGAGCACTTCACGCTCATGCAGGAGAAGGTGTGGAACCCCGCCATGGCCGGCTCGCCCGGCATGATCCGCGGCATGTTCGCCGAGGCGCCCGAGCACGAGTTCCTGATCCTTTCGATGTGGCGCTCGGCGGCCGAGCACGGCAAGTACCGCACCGAGCGCGTCGAGCGCCTCGCCCTGCGCGCCCAGACCGAGGCGGACGTCGCGGCACTCTCCGGCGACATCGTGGACCTGGAACCGGCCTGGACGGTCTGAGGCGCGTGGACGGTCCGAGGCGCGGGGACGCTTTGAGGGGTGCCGACGCTTCGAGGCCCGTGACGGTTTGAAAAGCAAACGCAGCAGCCATGGGCGCCCGCGACGGGCCGGACGGCGGCCCGGACGCCGGATTCATGTGACCTACGCCGTATGGAGCCCGTACGAGTGCTCGACACGCCGCCGCACGCTCTAGGGTTTCGTCCATGGCACGACCACGGCGCATCGTCCTTGTCCGGCACGGCGAGTCAACGGGCAACGTCGACGACTCCGTGTACGAGCGCGAACCCGACCACGCCCTCGCGCTGACCGAGCGCGGTTGGCGGCAGGCGGAGGAGACCGGGAAGCGGCTCCGCGAGCTGTTCGGCCGGGAGCGGGTCAGCGTGTACGTCTCCCCGTACCGCCGTACCCACGAGACACTCCGCGCCTTCCACCTCGACCCCGACCTCATACGCGTCCGGGAGGAGCCCCGGCTGCGCGAGCAGGACTGGGGCAACTGGCAGGACCGCGACGACGTGCGCCTGCAGAAGGCGTACCGGGACGCGTACGGGCACTTCTTCTTCCGGTTCCCGCAGGGTGAGTCCGGCGCGGACGTGTACGACCGGGTCGGCGGCTTCCTGGAGAGCCTGTTCCGCAGCTTCGAGGCCCCCGACCACCCCCCGAACGTCCTGCTGGTGACCCACGGGCTCGCCATGCGGCTGTTCTGCATGCGCTGGTTCCACTGGACGGTCGCGGAATTCGAGTCGCTGTCCAATCCGGGGAACGCCGAGATGCGGATGCTCGTTCTCGGGGAGGACGGCAAGTACACACTCGACCGGCCCTTCGAACGCTGGCGCGAGCCGGTGCCGCACTGGGTCACCGGATAAAGTGGCAGGGCGATGACCGCTGACTCCTCTTCCCCCGGGCGCCTGGAGCGCGCCCTGACGAGCCTGCGCGGACTGGCCGTGGGGGACGCCCTGGGCTCCCAGTTCTTCGTCCCCGCGCACTACCCCCTGCTCAAGCGCCGCGAGCTGCCCGCGGGCCCCTGGCGGTGGACGGACGACACCGAGATGGCCTGTTCCGTGGTCGCCGTCCTCGCCGTCCACCAGCGCATCGACCAGGACGCGCTCGCCCGCTCCTTCGCCGAGCACCACGACTTCGACCGGGGCTACGGCCCCGCGGTCAACCGGCTGCTGCGCCTGGTCCGGGAGGGTGAGGACTGGCGCCGACTGGCCGCCGGGCTCTTCAACGGCCAGGGGTCCTGGGGCAACGGCGCGGCGATGCGGATCGCCCCCCTGGGCGCCTGGTACGCGGACGATCCGGAACAGGCGACCCACCAGGCGGAGATCTCCGCCTACACCACCCACCAGCACCGGGAAGCCGTGGTCGGCGCCATGGCCGTGGCCGCCGCGGCGGCGTTCGCCGGCTCCCCGGACGGGCCGCCCGGCCCCGAGGCCCTGCTGGACGGCGTCATCGCGCTCGTCCCGAAGAGCGCGGTCGGCCAGGGCCTCCGCCGGGCCCGGGACATGCTCGACTACGACGACGCGGTCACCGTCGCGGCCGTCCTGGGCTGCGGACGCCGTACGACCGCCCATGACACCGTCCCCTTCGCCCTCTGGTCCGCCGCACGGTCCCTCGGCGACTTCGCGTCGGCGTTCTGGACCACCGCCCAGGTCGGCGGTGACGTGGACACCACCTGCGCGATCGTGGGCGGGGTGCTCGCCGCGGGCAAGGCGGGGACACCGCCCGCGAAGTGGGTCGAGCGCACCGAGGCCCTGCCGGACTGGGTGCCCACGGGTGCCTGACGGCTCCGTCGCCGCGGCGGGCCGGCCCGCCCGGCACCGCACACCGAAACTCTCCGTTCCCGGTGGGAACTCTCCGTGATCATCGCTCGTTGTCCCGGTATCCGCTGCCCACCGCGTCCGGGTCCGGGGCGCCCGGCGGGGCCGCGGGCGCGAGAGGGAGGGAGGGGAGGACGGATGGCATTCGGTGCGCGGGTGCCGGCCGTGCTGCCGGAGCGGGGCCGGCGACCGGTTCGGGCGGTGTTTCCAGCCGTGGTCCGGGCCCTGCTCCTGATGCTCTCGTGCGCCCTGGACGGAGTGGTGCGGCCGGCCGGATCTCCGCGCGGGCGCTCCGTCGCCCGGCAGCGGTCCGGCCGGCCCCGGCATCGCGCGGCGCGGCGCGGTTCAGCCCAGGTGCGGGCCCGCCGTGCCCGCGAGGGAGTCGAGATCGCTCTTGCGGACCCTCAGCACCAGCCAGGCGGTGACGAAGGCGAGCACGGCCATCGCGGCGGCCGGGATGAAGGCCGTGGAAATGCCGTGGGCGAGCACCTCGTTCCCCCACGGCGCGGGCAGCTGGTGCGTCTTGGCGAACTCCGCCTTCTGCTCCGGCGAGGCAGCGGAGAGGAAACGCGGCAGCTGCTTCTTCCCCTCGTCGGTGGCGGCCGATCCGAAGACGGTCGTCAGGATCGACAGCCCGAGCGAACCACCGACCTGCTGCATGGCGTTGAGCAGCCCGGAAGCAGCCCCCGCCTCGTGCGCGGCCACACCGGACACGGCGGTGACGGTCGCCGTCACGAAGGTCAGGCCCATGCCGAAGCCGAACACCAGCATCGGCCCCAGCACCCCGCCCACATAGGTGCTGTCGGGCTTGATGAAGGTCTGCCAGCCCAGCCCGACCGCCACCAGCGCGGCGCCGGCCATCATGAACGGCTTGGGGCCGAGCACCGGCAGGAAGCGCTGCGACAGCCCCGCGCCGATCGCGATCGCGGCCGTCACGGGAAGGAACGCGAAGCCGGCGCTGATGGCGCTGTAGCCGAGCACGTTCTGCACGAACAGCACGATGTAGAAGAACATGCCGAACATCGCCGCGGCCAGGCTCAGCATGATCACGTACGTGCCCCAGCGGTTCCGGTCCGCGAACATCCGCAGCGGGGTGATCGGCTCCTTCGCCCGCGTCTCGATGAGGACGAAGGCGAGGAGCAGCACCACGGCCGCGGCGAAGGACCCGATCGTGAGCCCGTCCCGCCAGCCGTCCTCCGCGGCGCGGATGAACCCGTACACCAGCGAGGCCATGCCGACCGTGGAGGTCAGCGCGCCGGCGAGGTCGAAGCGGCCCGGATGACGGTCGGACTCGTTGATGTACAAGGGCGCGAGCGACGCGATCAGCACGCCGATGGGCACGTTGACGAACAGCACCCACCGCCAGTCGAGCCAGTCGGTGAGCATGCCGCCGGCCAGCAGGCCGATGGCACCGCCGCCCGCCGACACGGCGGCGAACACACCGAAGGCCCGGTTGCGTTCCGGGCCTTCGGGGAAGGTGGTCGTTATCAGCGCCAGCGCCGTGGGGGACGCTATCGCGCCGCCCACACCCTGGAGGGCTCGCGCGGCCAGCAACTGCCAGGGCTCCTGGGCCAGGCCGCCCAGCAGCGAGGCGAAGGTGAACAGCAGGATGCCGGTCATGAACACCCGGCGGCGGCCGAGGATGTCACCGGCCCGCGCACCGAGCAGCAGCAGGCCGCCGAAGGTGAGCGTGTAGGCGCTGACCACCCATGTCAGATCGGTCGTGCTGAAGCTGAGCGCTTCTTGAATGTGCGGGAGCGCGATGTTCACAATCGTCGCGTCGAGTACCACCATGAGCTGACTGGCCGCGATGACGGTGAGTGCGATGCCGGGGTGCCCTCCCCGACGGGCCGCGCCCGGTTTCTGATCGTCTGCGAGAAGCTGAGAGGTTGTCACTATGGGTCCCCCATACAGGCGTTAGTGAACGCTCGCGTTCACTGTCGCGCCCACCGTAGTGAGTCCCCGACAGTGAACGCAAGCGTTCACTCAGCGCGCGTCGCGCCCGCGTCCCCCCGTTGCTGCAGCGCGGCGTCACTGCCCCGGAAACACCGCTCACCTCGCACGCAGGAGAAACACAGATGGCTACCTCGCGCTGTACGGCCGCGCCCGCAGGAACGGCTTCCCCCCGCCGGCGTGGAGCAGTGCTGGAGCGGGCGATCCTCGACGCCGCTCTGGAGCAGCTCAGCACGGTCGGCTGGAAGGGGCTGACCATGGAAGGCGTCGCGGCCGGGGCCCACACCGGCAAGGCGGCGGTCTACCGCCGCTGGCCCTCCAAGGAGGACCTGGTCGCGGACGCCCTGGTGTCCGGGCTGCCCCGGGTGGAGCGGGCCCCGGACCTGGGCAGCGTGCGCGAGGATCTGCTCACCCTGTGCCGGCAGGTGCGGCAGATCATGTACTCGCGGCCCGGCGTCGCTCTGCGCTCGGTCATTCACGAATGCGATCAGGTGCAGGCGGAGCGCTTCGAGGAGCTGATCCTCGGCAGTGTCGTCGAGCCGACCGTCGAGCTGGTGCGCGAGGTCATCGTCCGTGGAATAGAGCGCGGAGAGGTCCGGGAGGACGCGGCCAACGGCTATGTCTTCGACGCCATCCCGGCCATGATGATGTACCGGTCGAAGATGTGCGCCAGTGAATGGAACGATCAAGACCTCGAAGGGATGGTCGACCAGCTGATGCTTCCGCTGCTGCGGCCCTACGGAGCCTGACGCCCCCTTCCGGCGCCCTGCGCGTCCCTCGGGAGACCGGGGTGTCGCGCGCCGGTCCCGGCGGCGTACGCTAAGGGCGCCATGCCGTACGAACCGCCTACCCACACCGTCGAGCGCTCCCTGCGCGCCACGACCGGAGCGAAGGTCATTGCCGGTGTCGACGAGGTGGGACGCGGCGCCTGGGCCGGTCCCGTCACGGTCTGCGCGGCGATCACCGGACTGCGCCGCCCGCCCGAGGGCCTGACCGACTCCAAGCTGCTCACGCTCAAGCGGCGCACAGAACTCGCCGAGATCCTGCGGTCATGGGTGACGGCCTATGCGCTGGGGCATGCTTCCCCCGAGGAGATCGACGACCTGGGGATGACGGCCGCGCTGCGGCTGGCCGCGGTCCGTGCCCTGGACGCCCTGCCGGCCCGCCCCGACGCCGTGATCCTCGACGGGAAGCACGACTACCTCGGCGCTCCCTGGAAGGTCCGCACGGTGATCAAGGGCGATCGGTCGTGCGTGGCCGTAGCGGCGGCGTCGGTGATCGCCAAGGTTCAGCGCGACAAAATGATGGCCGAACTGGGTCTCGACCATGCAGACTTCGGATTTGCGGACAACGCCGGGTATCCGTCGCCCGTGCACAAGGCCGCACTGGCGGAACGGGGGCCCACCCCGCACCACCGTTTGTCGTGGGCGTATCTTGATGCGTTGCCTCAGTGGCGGCACCTCAAGAAGGTCCGCAACTGGGCGGACGGAAGCGTTCCGGAAATTGAGGGTCAGCTCGGCTTCGATTTCTGACGGTTCCGATCGCACTGATGTGCCACCCGGTCATCCGCGCCGCACCAACGTTTGATAAAAATCAGCTCATGCCTCTCATTCCCGAGGAGCCTCAGATTCACGAGAGTGCCCAGGGTCCCCGCGCCACGCCGGCCAGCGGCCGCACCGC
>NZ_JACBWZ010000530.1 GCF_013870595.1 Streptomyces sp. WELS2
CCTTCGCGAGGATCGCCGAGGAGTTCACGGCGTACGCGACCGAGCTGGGCGTCCCGGAGGTCACCGCGATACCGATCTCGGCGCTGGCCGGGGACAACGTGGTGGAGCCGAGCGCGCACATGGACTGGTACGGCGGCCCCACCGTGCTGGAGCACCTGGAGACCGTGCCGGTCAGCCACGACCTGGCGCACTGCCACGCGCGGCTGCCCGTGCAGTACGTGATCCGGCCGCAGACCGCCGAGCACCCCGACTACCGCGGCTACGCGGGCCAGATCGCGGCCGGCACCTTCCGGGTCGGCGAGGAGGTCACCGTCCTGCCGTCCGGGCGGACCACCCGCATCGCCGGCATCGACCTGCTGGGCGAGCCGGTCGACGTGGCCTGGACGACGCAGTCGGTGACGGTGCTGCTCGAGGACGACATCGACGTCTCGCGCGGTGATCTGATCGTGCCGGCGAAGGACGCCCCGGCCACCACGCAGGACGTGGAGGCGACCGTCTGCCATGTCGCCGACGCGCCCCTCACCGTGGGCCACCGGGTGCTGCTCAAGCACGGCACCCGCACGGTCAAGGCGATCGTGAAGGACATTCCGTCCCGGCTCACGCTCGACGACCTGTCCCTGCACCCGCACCCGGGCCGGCTCGTCGCCAACGACATCGGCCGGGTGAAGATCCGTACCGCCGAGCCGCTGCCGGTCGACTCCTACGCCGACTCGCGCCGCACCGGCTCGTTCATCCTGATCGACCCCGCCGACGGCACCACCCTGACCGCGGGTATGGTCGGCGAGTCGTTCGCCGCACCGGAGCCGGTCAAGGAAGAGACCGACGACGGCTGGGACTTCTGACATGAGGACGCCCGACGTGTACTCGACGTTCGCGAAGGAGGGTGGCCGCGTCGGCAGTGGCGCCCTCGGCAGCGGGCAGGGCGGAGTGGCGCGATGTGTGCGCTGACGTACGCGCACCGCTCGCGCGCCCGCTCCCCCCACCCGGCGTCGTCCCGGAAGCGACGAAGACCTCCAGCCGAACTCCCGGCCACGACCTGAGAGTCCGTGACCGCCGGGCCAACGAGAGGAAGCCCTCCCGTGCCTGCCATCAGCTCACCGCTCCTGCGCCGCGGCATAGCCGCCGTCGCCGCTCTTCCCCTGCTCACGCTGGCCGCCTGCGGCTACGGCTCCGACGCCAAGGACGACGGCACCGCCAAGATCGCCGCCGGCGCCGAGAAGATCGACGGGCTCGGCTCCGTCAAGATCGGCTACTTCGGCAACCTGACCCACGCCACCGCGCTGGTCGGCGTGCAGAAGGGCTTCTTCCAGAAGGAGCTGGGCGCCACCACGGTCAAGCCCGCCATCTTCAACGCCGGCCCGTCCGAGATCGAGGCCCTCAACTCCGGTTCCATCGACATCGGCTGGATCGGCCCGTCCCCCGCCATCAACGGCTACACCAAGTCCAATGGCAAGAGCCTGAAGATCATCGGTGGTTCGGCCTCCGGCGGGGTGAAGCTGGTCGTCGACCCGGCGAAGATCAAGACCCTGAAGGACGTCAAGGGCAAGAAGATCGCCACGCCGCAGCTCGGCAACACGCAGGACGTGGCGTTCCTCAACTGGGCCGCCGACCAGGGCTGGAAGGTCGACGCGCAGAGCGGCAAGGGCGATGTCACCGTCGTCCGCACGGACAACAAGATCACCCCGGACGCCTACAAGTCCGGTTCGATCGACGGCGCGTGGGTGCCGGAGCCGACCGCGTCCAAGCTGGTCGCCGAGGGTGCCAAGGTGCTCCTGGACGAGTCGACGCTGTGGCCGGACAAGAAGTTCGTGATCACGAACATCATCGTGCGGCAGGGCTTCCTGAAGGACCACCCGAAGGCGGTCGAGGCCGTCCTGAAGGCGGCGGTAGAGACCAACGAGTGGATCAACGCCCACCCGGACGAGGCGAAGGCCGCCGCGAACAAGCGGCTGGAGACGGACGCCGGCAAGGCGCTCCCGGCCAAGGTCCTCGACCCGGCCTGGAAGTCCATCCAGTTCACCGACGACCCGCTGGCCGCCACCCTGGACACCGAGGCCGAGCACGCGGTCAAGGCCGGCCTGCTGGAGAAGCCGGATCTGAAGGGGATCTACGATCTGACGATCCTCAACAAGGTCCTCAAGGCCGAGGGCCGTCCCGCGGTCGACGCCGCCGGCCTCGGCACCAGCTGACGCCCCTGCCCGACGCGTCCCCAGGAGGTGACGACCATGGCCACGACCCTCGCCAAGGCCGACGAGACCGTCGAGTTCGCGGCACGCCTTGAGCACGTCTCGAAGTCCTTCGCCACCCCGGGCGGGCAGCAGCTCGTCCTGGACGACATCAGCATCGATGTCGCGCCGGGTGAGTTCGTCACCCTCCTGGGGGCCTCGGGCTGCGGCAAGTCCACGCTGCTGAACCTGGTGGCGGGCCTGGACCGGCCGAGCGCCGGCTCCATCACCACGGACGGCCGCCCCGCCCTGATGTTCCAGGAACACGCCCTGTTCCCGTGGCTGACCGCGGGCAAGAACATCGAACTCGCCCTGAAACTGCGGGGCGTCGCCAAGGCCGAGCGACGCGGCAAGGCCGAGGAACTGCTCGAACTGGTGCGGCTGAAGGGCGCGTACGGCAAGCGGGTGCACGAGCTGTCCGGAGGCATGCGGCAGCGGGTGGCGATGGCCCGCGCGCTGGCGCAGGAGAGCAACATGCTGCTGATGGACGAGCCGTTCGCCGCGCTCGACGCCATCACGCGGGACGTGCTGCACGACGAGCTGACCCGGATCTGGGCGGAGACCGGGCTCTCCGTCCTGTTCGTCACCCACAACGTGCGCGAGGCGGTGCGGCTCGCGCAGCGGGTGATCCTGCTGTCCTCCCGCCCGGGCCGGATCGCGCGCGAGTGGCGCGTGGACCTCCCGCAGCCGCGCCGCATCGAGGACGCGCCCGTGGCCGAACTGTCCCTTGAGATAACCGACGTACTGCGTGGGGAGATCCGCCGCCATGGCCAGCACTGAGACGACACCGGTCCAGGACGCCGGGAGCGTCGAGGCCGGCCTGGACGCGCTGGAGACCACGGCCACGGGCCGCCCCCCGCTGCGCGACACCCTCGTCAACAAGATCCTGCCGCCGGTCGTCGCCATCGCGGTGGTCCTGGTGGTCTGGTACATCCTGTACCCGGTCGTGGACGACCCGACGAAGCTGCCCTCGCCGGGCGCGGTGGGCAGCGCGTTCCGGGACGCCTGGCTCCGGGGCGAACTGCTCGGCTACATCTGGACGAGTGTCTCACGCGGTCTGCTGGGCTTCGCGTTCGCGCTGGTCATCGGCACGCCGCTGGGTCTGCTGGTGGCCCGGGTGAAGTTCGTGCGCGCGGCCATCGGCCCGATCCTGTCCGGGCTCCAGTCGCTGCCGTCGGTGGCGTGGGTGCCGCCGGCGGTGATCTGGCTGGGCCTGAACAACTCGATGATGTACGCGGTGATCCTGCTCGGCGCCGTGCCGTCGATCGCCAACGGTCTGGTGTCCGGCGTCGACCAGGTGCCGCCGCTGTTCCTGCGCGCGGGCCGCACCATGGGCGCCACGGGTGCCAAGGGCGTCTGGTACGTCACCCTGCCGGCCTCGCTGCCCGGCTATGTGGCGGGTCTGAAGCAGGGCTGGGCGTTCTCCTGGCGTTCGCTGATGGCCGCGGAGATCATCGCGCAGTTCCCCGATCTCGGCGTGGGGCTCGGCCAGTTGCTGGAGAACGGCCGCACCGCCAGCGACATGGCGCTGGTGTTCGAGGCGATCCTGCTCATCCTGTTCGTCGGCATCGCCATCGACCTGCTGATCTTCAGTCCGCTGGAGCGGTGGGTGCTGCGCAGCCGCGGCCTGCTGGTGAAGAGCTGACGTCCCGTGCGCACCAGGCCGGTTCTCCTCGTCATCGCCCACGGCAGCCGTGACCCCCGGCACGCCGCGACCGTGCACGCCCTCGTGGAGCGGGTGCGGTCGCTGCGGCCCGGGCTGCGCGTGGAGACCGGCTTCCTGGACTTCAACGTCCCGTCGGTGCACGGGGTGCTCGAGTCGCTGGCGGCTCAGGGCGTCCGGGACGTGGTCGCCCTGCCGCTGCTGCTGACCCGGGCGTTCCACGCCAAGGCCGACATCCCGGCCGTGCTGCGGGACGCCCCGACGCGGCTGCGGATCCGGCAGGCGGAGGTGCTCGGCCCGTCGCCGCTGCTGCTGTCCGCACTGGAACGGCGGTTGTACGAGGCGGGGCTGACCCCCGCCGACAAGTCCTCGACCGGGGTCGTGCTGGCCTCGGCGGGGTCCTCCGACCCGGAGGCGATCGCAGTGATCGCTGAAATCGCGCGGGAGTGGCGGCACACCGGTTGGTGCGCCGTGCGGCCTGCGTTCGCCTCCGCATCCCTTCCCCGCACCGAGGACGCGGTGCGGGAGCTGCGGCGGCTCGGCTGCGCGCGGGTCGCCGTGGCACCGTATGTGCTGGCCCCAGGCT
>NZ_JACBWZ010000531.1 GCF_013870595.1 Streptomyces sp. WELS2
ACTGAATCCCGCGGGACACGGCGCGCCGGCTCAGCGCGGCTCCACCCGCAGCCCCCGCAGCCCCCTCATCACGAAGTTCGGCCGGCGCTCCGGCTCCGCCGCGAGGGTGAGCGTGGGCGCCCGCTCCAGCAGGGCCGTCAGGGAGGCGGCCAGTTCGATACGGGCCAGGGGCGCGCCGACGCAGTAGTGGATACCGGCGCTGAAGGAGATGTGCGGGTTCTCCGCGCGGGTGAGGTCCAGGCGGCCGGGGTCGGCGAAGACGGCCGGGTCGTGGTTGGCGGAGCCGAAGAGCAGGGCGACCTCGGAGCCCCTCGGGATCGTGGTGCCGCCGATCTCGATGTCGTCCAGCACCCAGCGCTCGAAGAGCTGGAGCGGGGTGTCGTAGCGCAGCAGCTCCTCGATCGCGGACGGCACCAGGGAGTGGTCGGCGCGCAGGGCCGCGAGCTGCCCGGGGTGGCGGAAGAGGGCGTACCAGCCGTTCACCGTGGCGTTGACGGTCGCCTCGTGGCCCGCGTTGAGGAGCAGCACCACCGTGGAGACCAGTTCCTGTCCGGTGAGGCGGTCGCCCTCGTCGTGGGCCGCGATCAGGGCGGAGACCAGGTCCTCGCCCGGCTCGGCGCGGCGGGCCGCGATCAGCTCCCGGAGGTAGCCGGAGAACTCCACCGACGCCCGCACCGCCCGGGCCGCCGTCTCCTCGGACGGGTTCAGCTCGTACATCCCGCAGATGTCCGCCGACCACGGCCGCAGCAGTGGCCGGTCCGCCTCGGGGATGCCGAGCAGCTCGGCGATCACTGCGACCGGCAGCGGCTCGGCCAGGTCCGTCAGCAGATCACCGCCGCCCTGCTCGACCAGGGCGGCCACCAGCTCGTTCGCCAGCCCGTGCACATACGGCGCCAGCCGCTCCACCGTGCGCGGGGTGAACGCCTTCGCCACCAGGCGCCGGATCCGGGTGTGGTCCGGGGGCTCCAGGTCCAGCATCCCGTGGTCGTTGAGGGTGTGGAACGGCTCGTGCTCGGGCGGGGGCGGGGTGCGGCCGAACTCCTCGTGCGTGAAACGGTGCAGGTAGGTGCGGCCGAGCCGGCGGTCCCTCAGCAGCGCCGAGACGTCCGCGTGGTGCGGCACCAGCCACTGGTCGCTCGGTTCGTACCGGACCACCCGGCCGCGGGCGCGCAGCTCGGCGTAGGCCGGATAGGGGTCGGCGACGAACGCCGGGTCCCAGGGGTCGAAGACATGGTCCGCAGCAGCTGCCATGGACGGACGCTAGCCCGGCCCGCCCCGCGTGGCCAGCCCCCGCCGGGGCGGTGTCAGCGGGTGCCGGTGCGGTGTCAGCGGACGCCGGGGCGGACCACGCCGGACTCGTAGGCGAAGACCGCGGCCTGGGTGCGGTCGCGCAGGCCGAGCTTCACCAGGATCCGGCCCACGTGCGTCTTGACGGTCTGCTCGGCCACCACCAGCCGCTCGGCGATCTCCGCGTTCGACAGGCCCTGCGCGATCAGCGCCAGCACCTCCGTCTCCCGCTCGGTCAGCTCGCCGACGCGCCGTCTGAGCGGGGCCCGGCCGCCGCCGTCCAGGCGGGAGAACTCCGCGATGAGCCGCCGGGTGATGCCGGGGGCCAGCAGGGCGTCGCCCGCGGCCACGACCCGGACCGCCTCGGCCAGCTGGTCCGCGGAGGCGTCCTTGAGCAGGAAGCCGGAGGCGCCCGCCCGCAACGCGTCGTACACGTACTCGTCCAGGTCGAACGTCGTCAGCACCAGCACCCGCACGGCGGGGTGGTCCTCCGTGATGCGGCGGGTCGCCTCGATGCCGCCGAGCTCCGGCATCCGGATGTCCATCAGCACCACGTCCGGGGACAGTTCGGCGGTCCGGGCGATCGCGTCCCGGCCGTCCACCGCCTGTCCGATCACCTCGATGTCGCTCTGGGCGTCGAGCAGCACCGTGAAGCCCTGCCGGACCATCTGCTGGTCGTCGGCGATCAGGACACGGATGCTGCCGGTACCGCTCGTCATGGGGTCTGTTCTCCTGTCGGGCGCTGGTCGGGCGGGTCCGGGACGTCCCCGGGGAGGAAGGCCGTGACGCTGAAGCCGCCGCCCTCGGTGCCGCCCGCCACGAGACGGCCGCCGAGCATGGCCACGCGCTCGCGCATGCCGAGCAGCCCGTGACCCGCGCCCGGGGAGGGCGGGACGGGGTGCCGGGGCGGGGAGTTGTCCACCCTCAGCCGCAGCCCGTCCGGGAGATGCCCGACCTCGACCCGCACCCGGGTCCCGGGCGCGTGCCGCAGGGCGTTGCTCAGCGCCTCCTGCACGATGCGGTACGCCGACAGCTCCACGCCCGGCGCGTAGGGCCGCATCCCGCCCACGACCTCGGCGGTCACGTCCAGGCCCGCCGCGCGGGTGTTCTCGATCAGCGCGCCGAGCCGGTCCAGCGTGGGCTGGGGGGCGTCCGGGGCCGCTCCGGTGCCGGGGGCACCCAGGCCGTAGGGGTCCTCGGGGTGCTCGGAGCGCAGCACACCGAGGACCCGGCGCAGCTCGGTCAGCGCCTCCAGCGCGTTGGCGCGGATGCCGGAGAGGTTCTCCAGCAGCTCCGGGGAGGGGTTCTCCACCAGGTGCGGGGCGACCTGGGCCTGGATGGAGATCACCGACATGTGGTGGGCGACCACGTCGTGCAGCTCCCGGGCGATCCGGCTGCGCTCCTCCAGCAGGGTGCGGCGGGCCCGCTCCTCCACGGTGATCGTCGTCTGCTGGACCAGCTCGCTGCGGGCCTGCTGGCGGCTGCGCAGGGCGGCACCGGTGACGGCCATGACGGCACACAGGGCCACCGCCAGCGTGCCGGTGCCGGAGTAGCGGCCCGCCCCCGTCAGAGCCTGCAGGACCCAGGTCACCGCGGTGGTCACGGCGGCCGCGGCCACCACACCGGCCGGCCGGACGCGCAGGGCGAGCAGCAGGAAGACCGCTATGTGCGCGATCAGCGTGGGTGTGGTCCAGGGCCAGTTCGGGGCGGGGCCGTGGGGCGGGAGGGCGGCCAGGTGCGGGCGGGCGAGCAGGGCGGTGACGGTGGCGGCGGCCAGGGACAGCGCCCAGGCCGGGACGGGCCGCCAGCCGGCCAGGAACAGCGCGGCGGCCTGGAGGACGGTGGTGCCGAGGGCGACCGGGAAGGCGATGCCGTAGGAGTCGGAGACCTCGGCGGCGCCGCCCACGGCGATGGTCAGCGCGATCCAGCCGAGGAGGAAGTAGGTGAGCAGACGGGCCCAGCGGTACCGGGAGTACGGGGGCGAGTTGCGGGTGGGGGCCTCGCCCAGCCAGACCCGCAGGCGGGAGGTGGTGCGGGGCGGGGTACGAGGGCCCTCGGCGGGGGTGGTGGTCGGGTCCTCGGGCTGCACGGGGTCAACCTTAGGCATGGTGCGGGGACTTCGTCGGCGGCAGATGGCGGTGGACCACCCGGGACGAACGGCGGCGCGTGCGGCGCGGGCCCCGCTCGCGGTGGCGGAAGGCCGCCAGGCACAGGGCCAGCGCCACGGCGAACACGGGCAGCCAGGCCAGCCGGTACGCCACCCAGAGCAGGGAGTCGGGCGCGGTGTGCAGACCGGGCAGGCGGCCGGCCACGAGCCCGGTGGCGGTGGTGGCCATCATCGCCGTCTGGTGCCACAGGAAGACCGTCATCGCCGAGAGGTTGACCAGGGCCACCGCCGCCCACACCAGGGGACGGGCGGCCGCACGGCGCAGCCGGTCGCGCAGTGACAGCGCCAGACCGCACTGGGCCAGGCCGAACGTGACGGCCGCCAGGGTCGGCGGGTTCAGGTTGGACACCGCGTCGCCGGGGACGCCGACCATGGACGCCGGGTAGCCCGCGCAGCAGACGAGGAGCACCGTGGCCGCCGTACCGCCGAACAGCAGGACCCGGGCCGAGCGGCGGCTGCGCAGCTCGCCCCGGGCCCAGGCCGCGCCCAGGGTGTAGGGCACCAGCCAGCCGGCGGCCAGGTTGGTCCAGCCGAGCCAGGACGGTCCGAGGTGCAGGCCGAAGCGGAGCAGGTCCACGTGCAGGACGACGGCGAGCGGCCAGAGGGGGTTGAGCCGGGCGACGAGCGGGGTGGCGGCCGTCAGCGCGGCGAACACCAGCAGGAACCACAGCGGGGACAGCGCGAGTTTCACCAGGCTGTGGACGGTGGCCGGGGGCGTGCCGCCGAGCAGCAGGGCGGCGGCGGTAACCGTCCACAGGGCGGCGAGGGCGGTGACCGGGCGGAGCAGCCGGGCCATGCGGGTGCGCAGCCAGTGGCCGTAGGAGTCGCCTCGGGCCCGGGCCCCGGCCAGACTGCGGGTCGCCGCATGACCGCCGACCAGGAAGAACACGGCCAGGGTCTGGAACAGCCAGGAGACCGGGGCCGGCCAGGGCTGGTGGCGCAGCGGGCTCTCGGTGCGCAGGACGCCGTCCTGCGCGACCAGGGCGGTGACCAGCCAGTGGCCGAGGACGACACCGA
>NZ_JACBWZ010000532.1 GCF_013870595.1 Streptomyces sp. WELS2
CCCCTGGACTTGGCCCCACACAACCGACAACCTTGTTACCCTTGGCCATAGCCCGATCTGGCCCGGCCCTTGGCGTCCGGCGCGACCATGCCGGTCGCCGCCGTGAGGCCGACGGCGAGGAAACCGGCGTTGGCCAGGGCCGCGACCACCCGGGTCGCGAGCAGGACGGAGAAGTCGGAGGTCAGCGCCCCGACGACATGGGCGGCCAGGAACACCCCGAGGAACACCAGCAGCGACTGCCGGCTCGGCCGGCGCCGGCCGAGCAGCGCCGCCACCGGCGCGCCCACGATCATGCCGACGGCGAAGGCGGATGTGAGCGTGCCCGCCGTGGGCACCGAGACCCCGAGGTCGCGGGCGATGTCCGGCACCAGGCCGGCCAGCATGAACTCGGACGTGCCCTGGGCGAAGACCGCCAGGCCGAGCAGGTAGAGAGCGAAAGGCATCAAGACTCCACACACCGTGTCGCGGACGGGTAGCGAGCACGCGGGACCCGCGACGGTCACGACCGGTGAGTGCGGCCGGGAGCGGACGAACGGCCGAGCGCGCGGGGCATCGCGTGCGGTCCCGGCCGGCACCGCCGCCCGCACGGGGGCGACGCGTCACACGGACGAGTGAGGAGGCACGAGGAGAAAGAGGTGCGTGCCGGTCCGGAACCCGGAGTACGGCAGCCCGGTGGTGGTCTGCGAACGACGAAAAGCCACCGGACGGCCGGTGGCTAGTGTCTGGATGCCTCGGGGCTGGACATGTCCCGCACGCTATCGCGCGGACCCGGGCGCGCGCCACCGGGTTTTCCGCGGCGGCGCGCACCCGGGTGCGGAGCCTGCGGCCCCGGTGCCGGTCAGCGCGGGTTGAAGACGACGCTGGCGAAACGGGCGCCGCTGGGCGCCGACTTGCCGGGGGCGAGCCGCGTCGCCGTTCCCTTGCACCGCTTCCGGGCGTAGACGACGAGGGTCTTCTTCGTCATGTTGCGGGCCCCGCGCGCCTCCTGGGCCATGTCGAAGCACTTGTTGTCCGGCGGGTTCTGGATGCCGTACGCCTTGCCCCCGGGTCCGGTCCAGGCGAACGTGCCGTCGACGGCGAGCGCGGAGCCCGTGGCGGTCAGGGCGAGGGTGAGACCGCCGAGCACGGCGGCGAGCGGACGACGATACAGGCGCATGGGATGTCCTTCGGGTACTTCGGGATCGGGGGACGACGGAAGACGACAACGTGGGACGGGGGACGGCAACGGAGGACGGCGGAAGACGAGGGGCGACGACGGAGGACGGCGAGCGCGGCCCGGGAGGCGGGGGAACGCGGGCCGGGCCGCCTCCGTAATCTCCCATTCCCGCCCGGTCCGCCCCGCGAGCCGACACGGACAGGTCCACCGTTCGAGTGACGGCGGGCGCCCCGCGGAGACGGCGGCGCCCGGACCGGCCGGGCGCGATGCCCCGCCGGGGCCGTGCGAAGCCCCGGAATCGGGGTAGACGGGGGGACGCCCGAGGAAAGGACCGCCTCATGACGACCTACGTGATCAGCGTCCCCGGCACCTTCACCGCCGGGATCGGGGCCGATACCCGTACCCGGCTGGCCAGGGCGCTCCGGCCCGCCGATCCGCACGGCACCCGCATGGGCAACGCGGAGGACCTGGACGTGCTCAGCGTCAACGACGACAACACCTTCACCCTGCGTCTGACCGTCGACGCCGACACCCGCCCGCACGCCGAGGAGGCGGCCCGCCGGCTCGCCGACGAGGCGTTGCGGGACGCGGGACTGGACGAACGCAGCGCACCGCTCGGACCGGCGGTGGTCACGGGAATCGACTCCGAGATCCGCTGATCATCCTAAATAGGTAAAATCTAGGCGTTTGCTGAAAATTCGGGCTGCCGGCCCGCCGAGAGTCACCGCCCCGCCGGAAGTGATCGATGCCCCGCAAGCGCTCCACGGACGAAGGCGACGAGTTGCTCGCCCGACTCGGTTCGCTCACCGCCCAGGCGCGCCGCCGCGCCCGGCTCCAGCGGACCCAGGTCGAGCTGGCCATCGCCCTCCAGCGGGGCATGCTCCCCCGGGACCTGCCCGACGCCCCCGGCGTCCATGTCGCCGTGCGGTACACGCCCGCCAACCTGGGCCTCAACGTGGGCGGCGACTGGTACGACGCCTTCACCATGCCCGACGGCCGGATAGGGCTGTCCATCGGCGACGTACAGGGGCACAACATCGAGGCCGCCGCCTTCATGGGCCAGGTCAGGGCCGGACTGCGGGCGCTCGCCTCGGTCACCGGGGAGCCCGGCGAGCTGCTGGCCCGCACCAACGACCTGCTGCTCTCCCTGGGCAGCGAACTGTTCGCCACCTGCACCTTCATGCGGCTCGACCCGGCCACCGGGGTGCTGGAGAGCGCACGGGCCGGGCACATCCCGTTCGTGTGGGCCACGGCCGACGGGAAGTCCGGGGTGGTCGACGACGAGGGCGGACCACCGCTCGGCATCGAGCGGGGCGTCGACTTCCCGGTGACCCGGCACCGGCTCACCACCGGCGGGATGTTCGTACTGCTCACCGACGGGGTCGTGGAGGGGCCCTCGCTGAACATCGAGGACGGCCTGGACCAGGTGGTCCGGCTCGCGGGCATAGCCGCCGTCGCCGGCCTGGAAGCCCACGCGCTTGCGGCGGCCGTGATCAGGGGCGCGGAAAGCGTCGGACACGAGGACGACGCCGCCGTCCTGGTCGTGGGCCTCGACGGCCCCCGCACCCCGGCCTGACCGCCCAGGCCGACTCCCGCGGCGACCGGATACCGAGCGGACCGGGTGTGGCGGCGGGATCGGTGGGCGGGGCTGCCTGTGGCGGGGTGCGCGGTCGGCGGGGATTTCGGCGTGGCGGGTGTCCCGGCGGTCGGCTTCCTTGGTGGCCGGGGGTTCAGCCGACTGGGTCCCGTGATGGCGGGGTGTTCGGCCGACCGGGTCCCTTGGTGGCGGGGTGCTCGGCCGGCGGGGTTCCGGCGTGGCCGGTGTGTCAGCGGGCGGCCGCTTTGCCGTCCGGACGTCGAGCCGGGCGGGCTTCCTGGTGGCGGGCTTCCGGCGTGGCCGGTGTCCAGTGGCGTGGCCGGTGGTCAGTGGTGCGCTCCTTGGCGGCCCGGTGTTCCGTGGGCCGGATTCCTTGGCGGCCCGGCGTTCGGTCGGCCGGGTTCCGTGGTGGTCCGGTTCAGCCATAGGGCCGGACGACACCGTGCCTCGCCTCGCCGTCCCGCGTCCGCCGGTGTGAGATGGCTGCTGTGGTGGGTATCGAGGAGCCGCGCCGACCGGGCGGCCTTGCCGTCCGGGTGGTCGCCGTCGCCGCCTGCTACTACGCGGCGGCCCGGCTCGGCCTGCTGCGCGAGCTGACCGTCGAGGGCGCCGTCGTCACCCCCATCTGGCCGCCCACCGGCGTCGCCGTCGCCGCCCTGCTGATCTTCGGCCTGCGCTGCTGGCCCGGCATCACACTCGGCGCCTTCCTCGCCGTGTCGTCCCTGACCACACCCGACGTAGAGATCCTCGGGATCCTGACCGGCAACACCGCGGCGCCCCTGTGCGCGGCGCTCCTGCTGCGCCGGGCCGGCTTCCGTACCGATCTCAGCCGGTTACGCGACGGCCTCGCCCTGGTGTTCCTGGCCGCGCTGGCGGCCATGCTGATCAGCGCCACCGTCGGAGCCGGCTTCCTGGTCCTGACGGACGGCCTGCCCCTCCGCAGCTTCTGGCCCGTCTGGCTCGCCTGGTGGGTGGGCGACGCGATGGGCGTCCTGATCGTCACCCCGCTGCTGCTGTCGCTGCACCGCGCGCGCCTGCCGCTGCTCCCGGGCCGCCGGCGGGA
The DNA here is from genome assembly GCF_013870595.1 of Streptomyces sp. WELS2. GTDB lineage: Bacteria > Actinomycetota > Actinomycetes > Streptomycetales > Streptomycetaceae > Streptomyces. Next base: position 3,817 of record NZ_JACBWZ010000532.1, read on the forward strand.
GGCGGCCACCCTGTCCGTCGTCGCCTGCCTGCTGGTGCCGCTGGCCGTCTACAGCCCGATCAGCACGCTGTTCCTCGTCTACCCGGTCGTCATCTGGGCCGCGCTGCGCTTCCAGCTGGTGGGAAGCGTGCTCTGCGCGCTGCTGACCTCCGTGGTGGCCACCGTCGCCGCGACCGACGGCGTCGGCGCGTTCGCCGGGCTGAGCCGGATCGAGGTGATGCTGAAACTCCAGGCGTTCAACGGAGCCACCGCCCTGACCGCGCTGCTGCTGTCCGCCGTGATCATCGAGCAGCGCAACACCCGCGACTCGGTGGAGAGGGCCTGCCAGGAACTGGTCGAGGTCCTCGAACACCTCACCGCGGGCGAGGCCCCGCCACCCAGGCCACGCCCGCACCCCGAGGGCCCGGGCGACGCCGACGACCGCTCCAGCGCGTCCGGCATCCCGTGACCGGCCCGGTCGGGCCGCACCACGACATCGCTGGACGACCCCCGTGCCGGTCGGCCCGCGCCGTGGTGTCAGCGCTTCGAGCGGTTCGTCGGTCCCTCGTCGTCGCTGCCGGGCTCGTCGGCCGGGGCCCCGGCCGACGTGGTACGGCGCCCGGGGACCGGAGGGTGTGCGGCGCCGGTCGCACCGGCCTGACCGCCGCCCGTCGT
>NZ_JACBWZ010000533.1 GCF_013870595.1 Streptomyces sp. WELS2
GGCGGGGCACGGAAGGACGAGCGAGGACATGACCGCGCACGCGGACACGAAGCCGGCCATACCCTACGCGGAGACCGGCTGGGCCCAGGCCCGCCGGCGCCGGGACCGGGGAGTGCGCACCTGCCTCCCCGCGGTCCTGGACCGCACCACCGGGCGACGGCCGGGCCCGGACACCGAGGACACCATCGTGCGCGGCGAGGACTGACGGCGCCCCGAGGGATGCTCCCGGAGGCGGCCGGGGAAACGACCGGCGCCGAGCGCGGCCCCGTGAGCGGCCGGAGGTCAGCCGCGGGTCTTGGCCAGCAGCTCCACGATCTCGGCGGTCGTGCCGGTCTCGCCGAGCCGCGGGAAGATCCGCTCCACGCTGTTGGCGTGCGCGTCGCCGTCGGCGTCGGCCATGGCGTCCGTGGCGAGGGTGACGTGATAGCCGTGCGCGTAGGCGTCGCGCGCGGTGGACTCCACGCCGATGCTGGTCGCGATGCCGGTCAGCACGATCTGCGTGATGCCCCGGCGGCGCAGCTGGACGTCCAGGTCGGTGCCGTGGAAGGCGCTCCAGTTGTGCTTGGTGACCCGGATGTCGCCGGGGTGGCCGGACAGCTCGTCCACGACGACGTCCCAGCCCGCGGGGAAGGCGAGCCCGCGCGGCCGGCGTTCGGTGCGGCCGGGCACGGCGTCCGCCCCGTCGGCGGCGAAGGAGACCCGGACCAGGACCACGGGCAGTCCGTGCGAGCGGAAGGCGTCGGCGAGTTCCGCGGTGCGGGAGACGACCTCCGGGCCCGGGCGGGGCTGCGTGGGCATGGCCACGATGCCGTTCTGCAGGTCGATCGCGACGAGGGCGGTACGGGGGTCGAGCGTGGTGAGCGACATGGGTCGGTCGGGCCTTTCGGGTCTGTCGGGGGTGAGCCGGCCGGGACGACGGCCGGGGGGAGGGGACATCGTGGCCGGACGGCTTCCCGGACCGTGCCGTACGCCTCGGGGTCACGGCGCGGACAGCCGCTCCAGCAGCTCCAGCGCGGTGAGGACCGTCCGCCGCTCCTCCTCGGTGTAACGGTCCTCGAAGGCGCGGGCCAGCCACTCCTCGCGCACCTGCCGGTTGCCCTCGACGCGGGCCCGGCCGGTGTCGGTCAGGGTGACCAGCTGGCGGCGGCCGTCGTCGGGGTCGGGGGCCCGGCGGACCAGTCCGTGCCGCTCCAGCGCGGCCAGCGTGACGGCCATGGACTGCGGGCGCACCCCCTCGGCGGCGGCGAGCGCGCTGGCCGTGGCCGCGCCGTGCTTGCCGGCCAGGGTGAGCGCCGACTCCTGCGAGGGACTGAGGTCGGTGTCCTGCGCGACCTCGCGGATGCGGCGCCGCAGCCTGCTGAAGACCACGCGCAGATCGCGCGCGGCACGGGCGGCGGAGTCGGAGATGTCGGCCATGCGCGCCAGCCTATGACCGACAGCCTGGACTGTCCAGTTCGGACTGTTCAGTTTTGACTGACTGCTTGCCGGGGTACTCGCCGGTCCTTGGACAGGCCAGCACGTCGGTGAACCCAAGGAGCGCAGATGACCCCTGCGGACAGGTCCCGCCTGGAGGCGGCTCTCCACGCCGAGGTGGACGGCGAAATCCGCTTCGACGCGGGCAGCCGCGGAGCCTACGCCACGGACGGCTCCAACTACCGGCAGCCCCCGATCGGCGTCGTCGTGCCCCGCACCGTGGAGGCGGGCGCCCGCGCGGTGTCGGTGTGCGCGCGCTTCGACGTCCCCGTCCTCTCCCGGGGCGGCGGCACCAGCCTCGCCGGACAGACGACCAACACCGCCGTGGTGATCGACTGGAGCAAGTACTGCACCGGCGTGCTCTCCGTCGACCCCGAACGGCGCACCTGTGTGGTGGAACCCGGCATCGTCCTGGACGAACTCAACCGGCAACTCGCCCGCTACAAGCTCCAGTTCGGCCCCAAGCCGTCCACCCACAGCCACTGCGCGCTCGGCGGCATGATCGGCAACAACTCCTGCGGCGCCTCCGCCCAGGCCTACGGCAAGACCGTCGACAACATCCGCCGGCTGGAGATCCTCACCTACGACGGACAGCGCGCCTGGGTCGGCCCCACCCCGCCCGACGAGCGGGAACGGATCATCGCCGGCGGCGGCCGGCTCGCCGAGATCTACGCCGGCCTGGACCGCATCGCCACCGAGTACCTCGCCGACATCCGCCGCGGCTACCCGAAGATCCCGCGCCGCGTCTCCGGCTACAACCTGGACTCCCTGCTGCCCGAGAACGGCTTCGACGTGGCCAAGGCGCTCGTCGGCAGCGAGGGCACCCTGGTGACCGTCCTGCGCGCCGAACTCGACCTCGTGCCCGTGCCGGCGCACCAGTCCCTGCTCGTCCTCGGCTACGACGACATCTGCGCCGCCGCCGACGACGTACCCCGCCTGCTGGAGCACTGCAACCCCACCCAACTGGAGGCCCTGGACGGCCGGATGGCCCAGCTGATGCGCGAGGAGGGCGCCTACCTCGACTCGCTCGCCGTGCTGCCCCGGGGCGACAGCTGGCTGATGGTGCAGTACAGCGGCGACAGCCAGGAGGACGTCGACGCACAGGCGCACGCGCTGCTGCACGCCCTCGGCCGTGAGGAGAAGGACCCGGACGTCGCGTTCTCCGACGACCCCGAACGCGAACAGAAGATGCTCAGGGCCCGCGAGGCCGGGCTCGGTGTGACCGCCCGTCCGCCGGACGACCGGGAGACCTGGGAGGGCTGGGAGGACTCCGCCGTACCGCCCGAACGGCTCGGCGACTATCTGCGTGACCTGAAGGACCTGTTCGCCGAGTTCGACTACGACCACCCGTCCCTGTACGGCCACTTCGGGCAGGGCTGCGTGCACACCCGCATCCCCTTCGACCTGCGCACCGCCGAAGGCGTGGCCGTCTTCCGGCGCTTCGTGGAGCGCGCCGCCGACCTCGTCGCCTCCTACGGCGGCTCCCTGTCCGGGGAGCACGGCGACGGCCAGTCCCGGGGCGAACTGCTCACCCGGATGTTCGGGGAGCGGCTCGTGACCGCGTTCGGCGAGCTGAAGGCGCTCTTCGACCCCGGCAACCGGATGAACCCCGGCAAGGTCGTCCACCCGAACCCGGTCGACGGACAACTGCGGCTCGGCCCCGCCTGGCGGCCGGCCACCCCGGACACCCACTTCGGCTACCCGGAGGACGAACACTCCTTCAAGCGCGCGGTGATGCGCTGCGTCGGCATCGGCAACTGCCGCGGCCACACCGGCGGCGTCATGTGCCCCTCCTACCGGGCCACCATGGAGGAGGAGCACTCCACCCGCGGCCGGGCCCGGCTGCTGTTCGAGATGCTCGGCGGACACCCGGACTCCGTGGTCGAGGACGGCTGGCGCTCCACCGCCGTCCGCGACGCGCTCGACCTCTGCCTGGCCTGCAAGGGCTGCAAGTCGGACTGCCCGACCGGCGTCGACATGGCCACCCTCAAGGCCGAGTTCCTCTCGCACCACTACGCGGGCCGCAAACGCCCCATGGCCCACTACTCCATGGGCTGGCTCCCGGTCTGGGCCCGGCTCAGCCGCACCGCGCCCCGGCTGGTGAACTCCGCGCTGCACGCCCCCGGACTGGCCGGCCTCGGCAAGCGGCTCGCCGGCGTCGACCCGGCCCGCCAGGCACCGGTGTTCGCCGAGGAGTCCTTCCTCCAGTGGTGGCGCTCCCGCGGCCGGCCGGAACCGGACCCGGCCGACCCGCGCACGGTCGTGCTGTGGCCGGACACCTTCAGCACCTACTTCCACCCCGCCATCGCCCGGTCCGCCGTCCGCGTCCTGGAGGACGCCGGCTTCCACGTCGCCGTCCCCACCGAACCTGTGTGCTGCGGACTGACCTGGATCTCCACCGGTCAACTCGCCACCGCGAAAAAGGTGCTGACCCGGACCCTCGGTGTGCTGCGGCCCTACCTGGAGGCCGGTACGCCCGTCATCGGCCTCGAACCCTCCTGCACGGCCGTCTTCCGCGCCGACGCCCCCGAGCTGATGCCCGGCGACCAGGACGTACAGCGGCTGGCCGGGCAGGTGCGCACCTTCGCCGAACACCTCGTCCACCACGCCCCCGACGACTGGCAGCCGCCGCGACTGGCCCGGCGGGCCACCGTGCAGACCCACTGCCACCAGCACGCCGTCATGAAGTTCGACGCCGACCGCGAACTGATGCGCCGCGCCCACATCGACGCCGAGGTGCTCGACGAGGGCTGCTGCGGCCTGGCCGGCAACTTCGGCTTCGAACGCGGCCACCACGAGGTGTCCATGGCCGTCGGCGAACTGGGCGTCCTGCCCGCCGTGCGCGGCGCCGCCCCCGACAGCCTCGTCATCGCCGACGGCTTCAGCTGCCGTACCCAGATCGAACAGGGCTCCACCGGCCGCCGCGCGCTGCACCTCGCCGAGGCTCTCGCGTTCGCCCTCGACGGCAACCTGCCCAGCGACCGGCCCGAACGG
>NZ_JACBWZ010000534.1 GCF_013870595.1 Streptomyces sp. WELS2
GTCCAGCTCCACCAGTGCCCGCTCGTCCCACAGCCGGACGGCCCCGACGACCTGCTGCGCCGCCCGGCGCCCACCGGCCCCTACCCGGCGGTGGACACCGCGTCCGACGACGTCGCCCTGATCGCGTTCACCTCCGGCACCACGGGCCGCCCCAAGGGGTGCGCGCACTTCCACCGGGACGTACTGGCGGCGGCCGACACGTTCTCCCGGCATGTGGTGCGCCCCCACGCGGACGACGTCTTCACCGGCAGTCCCCCACTCGGCTTCACCTTCGGCCTCGGCGGGCTGGTGATCTTCCCGCTGCGGGCCGGGGCCAGCAGTGTGCTGCTGGAACAGGCGGGGCCACGGCAGCTGCTGCCCGCCATCGCCGCGCACCGCGTCTCCGTGCTGTTCACCGCGCCGACCGCCTACCGGGCGATGCTGCCCGACCTGGACGGCCACGACCTGTCGTCCCTCCGGCGCTGTGTCTCGGCCGGCGAGAACCTGCCGGCGGCCACCTGGCGGGCCTGGTACGAGCGCACGGGCCTCGGCCTGATCAACGGCATCGGCGCCACCGAGCTGCTGCACATCTTCCTGTCCGCCGCCGACGAGCACATCCGGCCCGGCACCACGGGCCTGCCGGTGCCGGGCTGGCAGGCGCGCGTCCAGGACGCCGACGGCCGGCCGGTGCCCGACGGCGAGCCCGGTCTGCTGGCCGTGCGCGGCCCGGTCGGCTGCCGCTATCTCGCCGATCCCCGGCAGCGGGAGTACGTGCGCGACGGCTGGAACATCACCGGCGACACCTGTGTCCGCGAGCCCGACGGCTACTTCCGGTACGTGGCCCGCGCCGACGACATGATCGTCTCCGCCGGGTACAACATAGCCGGGCCGGAGGTGGAGGACGCGCTGCTCGGCCATCCCGACGTGGCCGAGGCGGCGGTCGTCGGCCGCCCCGACGAGGCCCGTGGCCAGGTGGCCGTCGCCTACACCGTGCTGCGCCCCGGCGCCCGCCCGGACCCGGAGGCGCTGCGCGCGTTCCTCACCGCGGAGCTCGCGCCCTACAAGTGCCCGCGCGAGTTCGTCTTCCTCGACGAGCTGCCCCGCACGGCCACCGGCAAGGTGCGGCGGTACCTGCTGCGCACCGGAGGTGACCAGCCGTGATGCCGACGACCTAAAATGATCAACGTGTCCGAGCAGCACGCCCCCAGGTCCCTCATCGTCACGCTCTACGGCGCGTACGGCCGCTCCCTGCCCGGCCCGGTGCCCGTCGCCGAGCTGATCCGGCTCCTGGCCGCGGTCGGCGTGGACGCGCCCTCCGTACGCTCCTCGGTGTCCCGGCTCAAACGGCGCGGTCTGCTGCTGCCGGCGCGCACGGAGTCCGGCGCGGCCGGATACGAACTGTCGCCCGAGGCACGCCAGTTGCTGGACGACGGCGACCGGCGCGTCTACGCGGGCGCGCCCGTGGCGGACGAGGGCTGGGTGCTCGCGGTGTTCTCGGTCCCGGAGTCGGAGCGGCAGAAGCGGCACGTGCTGCGCTCCCGGCTGGCCGGCCTCGGTTTCGGCACCGCCGCGCCGGGGGTGTGGATCGCCCCGGCCCGGCTGTACGAGGAGACGGAACACACGCTGCGCCGGCTGCGGCTGGACCCGTACGTGGACTTCTTCCGCGGCGAGCACCTGGGTTTCGCGCCCACCCCCGAGGCGGTGGCCCGCTGGTGGGACCTGGCCGCGATCGCCAAGGAGCACGAGCGCTTCCTGGACACGCACGCGCCGGTGCTGCGGGCCTGGTCCCGTCGTGCGGACACCCCGCCCGGGGAGGCCTACCGCGACTACCTCCTCGCCCTGGACTCCTGGCGCCACCTGCCCTACACCGATCCGGGCCTGCCCACCCACCTGCTGCCGCCCGACTGGCCCGGCGTCCGCTCGGCGGAGGTCTTCCGGGGCCTGCACGAACGGTTGCGGGACGCGGGGGCCCGGTTCGTCGGTCTGTGAACGATCGTCAGCCGTCCAGTGACAGGCGGGGTTTGGGAGCGTCGGTGCGGCCGGTGCGGGGCGGGCGGCTGCCGGCCCGGTAGGGGGCGGGCCAGGGGGCGCCGGGGCCCTCGTAGCCCTGCTCGGCCGCCGCGTGCAGGGTCCAGTGCGGGTCGTACAGGTGCGGGCGGGCCAGGGCGCACAGGTCCGTACGGCCCGCCAGGATCAGCGAGTTGACGTCGTCCCAGGAGGAGATCGCGCCGACCGCGATCACCGGGACGCGGACCTCGTGCCGGATGCGGTCGGCGAACGGCGTCTGGTACGACCGCCCGAACTCCGGGCGTTCCTCCGCCACCACCTGCCCGGTGGACACGTCGATGGCGTCGGCGCCGTGCGCGGCGAAGGCGCGGGCGATCTCCACGGCGTCCTCGGCGCCCGTCCCGCCGTCGGCCCAGTCGGTGGCCGAGATCCGGACCGTCATCGGCCGCTCGGCCGGCCACACCCCGCGTACGGCGTCGAAGACCTCCAGCGGGAAGCGCAGGCGCCGCTCCGGTGAACCGCCGTAGGCGTCGGTGCGCCGGTTGGTGAGCGGTGAGAGGAAACCGGAGAGCAGATAACCGTGGCCGCAGTGCAGTTCGAGCAGGTCGAACCCGGCCCGCGCGGCCCGCCAGGCGGCCGCGGTGAACTGCTCGCGGATGTCGGTGAGCCGGGCCCGGGACAGCTCGCGCGGTATCTGGCCGCCCGGCTTGTACGGCAGCGGGGAGGCGGCCACGAGCGGCCAGTTGCCGCCGGGCAGCGGCTCGTCGATGCCCTCCCACATCCGTTTCGTGGACCCCTTGCGGCCGGAGTGCCCGAGCTGGACGCCGATCGCGGTGCCCGGGGACTGCCGGTGCACGAAGTCGGTGACACGCCGCCACGCCTCGGTCTGCCGGCCGGTGTAGAGGCCGGCGCAGCCGGGGGTGATCCGGCCCTCCGGGCTGACGCACACCATCTCGGTCATCACCAGGCCGGCCCCGCCGAGGGCACGGGCGCCCAGGTGGACGAGGTGGAAGTCGCCGGGAACGCCGTCGACGGCCGAGTACATGTCCATCGGTGACACCACGACCCGGTTGCGCAGGGTCAGGCCGCGCAGCCGGAACGGGGTGAACATCGGGGGTGTGCCGGCCGGGCAGCCGAACTCGCGCTCCACGGACTCGGTGAAGCGGGCGTCGCGCAGCCGGAGGTTGCCGTGGGTGACGCGGCGGGAGCGGGTGAGCAGGTTGAAGGCGAACTGGCGGGGCGGCTGGCGCAGGTACAGCCGCACGTTCTCGAACCATTCCAGGCTGGCCCGGGCGGCCCGCTGGGTGGAGGCGACGACGGGCTTGCGCTCCTCCTCGTAGGCCGCCAGCGCGCGGGGCACGTCCGGCTGCTCCTCCAGGCAGGCGGCCAGGGCGAGGGCGTCCTCGACGGCGAGTTTGGTGCCGGAGCCGATGGAGAAGTGCGCGGTGTGGGCGGCGTCGCCGAGGAGGACGACGTTGCCGTGCGACCAGCGGTCGTTGACGACCGTACGGAAGCCGGTCCAGGCGGAGTTCCCGGAGCGCAGCGGGCGTCCGCCCAGGGCGTCGGCGAATTGCTTGGCGCAGCGCTCGACGGATTCGCGCGGGGCGAGTCCGTCGTGGCCCGCGGCCCGCCAGACCTCCTCGCGCATCTCGATGATGACGGTGGAGGCATCGGGCCCATAGGGATAGCCGTGCAGTTGCATGACGCCGTGCTCGGTCTCGGCGATCTCGAAGCGGAAGGCGTCGAAGGCGAAGTCGGCGGCGAGCCAGATGTAGCGGCAGCGGTGTTCGGTCACCTGGGGGCGGAACACGTGGGCGTACGTCTCGCGGGTGGCGCTCCCCACACCGTCGGCGGCGACGACGAGGTCGTGGCCGGCGCGGAGGGCGTCCGGGTGGGGGGCCTCGGTGCGGAAGCGGAGCCGTACGCCCAGCGAGTGGCAGCGCTCGTGCAGGATCCTGAGGAGGCGGTGGCGGCCCAGCGCGGCGAAGCCGTGGCCGCCGGAGCGGTGGCGCGTCCCCCGGTGCACGATGTCGATGTCGTCCCAGCGGACGAGGTCCCGCCGTAACGCTTCGTGGACGACCGGGTCGGCGTGTTCGATACCGCCGAGGGTCTCGTCGGAGAGGACCACGCCGAAGCCGAAGGTCTCGTCGGGGGCGTTGCGTTCCCAGACGGTGACGTCGCGGGCGGGGTCGAGGCGTTTGAGGAGTGCCGCCGCGTACAGCCCGCCGGGGCCGCCGCCGATGACGGCGACGCGCAGGGGGCGGCCGGGCTCCGCTCGGGTGGGTGCGCCTGGGGCCGGCATCCGGGCTCACCTCCCCCGCCACTTCGGTGTGCGCTTCTCGGTGAAGGCCGCGTGGAACTCCGCGTAGTCCTCACCGGTCATCAGCAGGGACTGGGTCGCGGCGTCCAGTTCCACCGAGGCGGCCAGGGGCATGTCCAGCTCGGCCGTGAGCAGGGCCTTGGTCTGGGCGTGGGCC
>NZ_JACBWZ010000535.1 GCF_013870595.1 Streptomyces sp. WELS2
TCCCCACGCTGCTCGGCTTCGCCTGCGTCGGCCTCGGCGCGGCCGCCGTCACCCCGTGCGTGTACGTGGCGGCGGCCGGACACGGACCGGACTCCCTCGCCCTGGTCGCCGCGATGGGCACCACCGGGCTGCTGGGCGGCCCGGCCCTGATCGGCTTCGTGGCGAGCGCGGCGAACCTCACGCTGGGCATGGCCACGGTGGCGGCCTCGGCCCTGATCGTCACGGCGACCGCCTTCCGGATCCCGTGGCGGCCCCGGGCCGGCGCGCTCGCCGAGACGACCTGAGCGGAACCGGCAGGACCTAGGATCTGGGAGGCCGGTCCGGGGCCCGGGGCGCCGGGCCGTCGTCCCAGGCCGGGTCCGGCATCCCGGGCGAGTCCAGGAACTCCTCGCCGTACAGGTCCTGGAGCCAGTTGGTCTGGTACACGGTGTCCAGGTAGCGCTCGCCGAGGTCGGGGGCGATGGCCACCGCGGTCAGCTCCCGGGCGTCCTGCCGGGCCAGCCACTCCGTCGCCGCGCTGACCACCGTCCCCGTGGAGCCGCCGAACAGGAAGCCCCGCCGGGCGAGCCGGTGGCAGGTGCGGATGGTGTCCGGCTCCTCCACCCGGATCACCTCGTCGACGTAGGACTCGTCCAGCAGCGGCGGGCGCATGCTCATGCCCAGGCCGGGGATCATCCGGCGGCCGGGCGGGCCGCCGAACGCCACCGACCCCGCGCTGTCCACGGCGACGATCCGCACCGGCCGGTGCCACTCGCGGAACCAGCGCGCGCAGCCCATCAGGGTCCCGGCGGTGCCCGTCCCGACGAACAGCACGTCCAGGCCGGGGAAGTGACCGGCGATCTCCGGCGCGGTGGTGCGGTAGTGCGCCCGCCAGTTGCCCGCGTTGGTGTACTGGCTCAGCCACACGTACCGGTCGTCCGACGCGCACAGCGACCGCAGGTACTCGAGCCGGGTGCCCAGGAAGCCGCCGTTCTCGTCCAGGTCGGTCACCACGTGCACATGACTGCCGAGGGCCTCCATCAGCAGCTTGGTCGACAGGTTGCACCGGGGGTCGGTCACGCACAGGAACCGGTAGCCCTTGCTCGCGGCGATCATGCTGAGCGCGACGCCCAGGTTGCCGGACGAGGACTCGACCAGGACGGAGTCCGGTTTCAGCCTCCCGTCCCGCTCGGCGCTCGCCACCATCTCGTTCGCCGCCTTGAGCTTGATGGAGCCGGCGAAATTGAAGCCCTCGCACTTGAGGTAGAGGCGGTATCCGAATATCGACTCCAGATCGACGAAGAGGCTCCCTTCGTTGAACGCGTGGGGAGCGGAGATCACGGGCACGGCGGCCTCCTGTTGCCAGGGCTGGGGGAAACGGCCTCAGCCGTACCGGCGCAGGTCGTGGAAGAAGTCGTCGACGAGGCGGAGTCGGCCCGCCCGGGCGACCTGGTCGTAGACGTACTTGCCGACGGCCAGGTCGAGGACGCCGAGGCCGAAGGGGGAGAAGATCACCGGCTGGTCGCGCGGCGGCGCGGCCCGGCCCAGCAGCACGTCGTAGAGGGTGCCGTTGAGGAAGTCGCGGTTGCCGGTGCGCTGCTCGACCAGGTGCGGGGAGGTGTCCGCCTTCAGGCAGTGGTCCACGTCGTCCACGAAGTTGGCCGAGGCGAGCAGGACCTCGGGGGCGAGGTCGCGCAGCGAGATGTGCAGGACCAGCGGGTTGTGGTCGAACCAGGCCGGGGTCGTGATGTGCGGCCGGCCGGCGACGGTGGCGAAGACCACCAGATCGCTGGCGCGGATCAGGCTCTCCGCGCTGTCGTGGACGGTGACCGGCTCGGTGGCCCCGCTCTGCCGCAGATAGCCGCAGAAGCCCTCGGTGCTGGCGGCGGACACGTCGTGCACGCCGATCGCCTCGAAGGTCCAGCCGGTGCGGGCCAGGAAGGTGTGGATGTACCGGGCGATCAGGCCGGTGCCGCAGAAACCGACCCGGGCCGGCCGGGGCCGCTCGCGGCTGAGCCAGTCCGCGGCCAGCGCGGCGGACGCGGCGGTCCGGGTCGCGCTGATGATGGAGCTCTCCAGGCAGGCGAACGGGTAGCCGGTGTCGTGGTCGTTGAGGATCAGCACGGCCGACGCCCGCGGCAGCCCGGCGTCCACGTTCTCCGGGAAGCTGGAGATCCACTTCAGGCCGTCCACGCGGACGGACCCGCCGATGGACGCCGGCAGCGCGATGATCCGCGAGCTGGGGCGGTCGGGGAAGCGCAGGAAGTACGACGGCGGGTTCACCGACTCCCCGGCGCCGTGCAGCCGGTAGGTGGCCTCGACCAGCTCCACCACCTGTTTCTCGGCCCCTTCCAGGGCCCTCTTCACCTGCTCGCCGGAGATCACGGCGAAGGACGGCACCGACGGCGGGCCGGACTCGGCCGCGCGGGCGCTGTGGGGCAGTACGTCGGTCATCGTCCGCTCGCCTCCGGGGTGAAGGAGCCGTCGGCCACCTGCCGGGGCTCGGCCATGCCGACCAGGATCCGCCGCTCACCGGTGAACGGCTCCCTGCTGTGCGCGGTGCGGATGTTGTCCACCAGCAGCAGGTCGCCGGCCTGCCAGGGCTCGCGCCGGGTGTGGTCCTCGTACGTGGCGTTCAGGCGCTCGACGACGTCCGCGCCGATCGGGCTGCCGTCGCCGTAGCAGGTGTTGAACGGCAGACCGTCCCGGCCGTACTCGTCCACCAGGTACTCGCGCACCTCGGGGGCGAGCGTCCACTCGTTGAGGAAGGCGATCTGGTTGAACCAGCAGCGGCGGCCCGTCAGCGGGTGCCGGACGACGGCGGCACGGCGCTGCCGGGTGCGCAGCGAACCGTCGGCGAGCCAGGTGAAGTCGATGGCGTTGGCCCGGCAGTAGTCCTCGATCGCGGCGCGGTCGGAGGTGCCGAAGGACTCCTCCAGGGACGCCCCGATCTCGTCGTTGTAGCTGCGGGTCAGCAGCCAGCCCTCCTGCTCGAACCGTCGCGCCAGGCCGTCGGGCAGCGCCTTCAGGACCTCCTCGGCGTCGGCCACCGCGGTCGCCCCGCCCGTCTCGGGCGGGGTCAGGCACGCGAACAGCATCAGGCCGGGCACCCGCAGCCGGTAGCTCAGCTCGTGGTGCATGCACATCGGCTGGTTGGCCGGCCACGGCGTGGAGGTGTACAGCCCCGCACCGGCGGTCTCGCGCGGCGCGAACGCCTCCGTCTCCGTCATCGGCTTGCCCGCCAGCCGGGTGAGGACGGCGGCGACCCGCGCGGGGTCCGCCAGGCCGAGGCCACGCACGAGCAGCGCCCCGTGCTCGGTGACCTGGGCGCGCAGCGCCTCGCGGTGCTCGGCCGCCCAGCCGGCGGGGTCGCCCGGCGGAGCGACGCGCAGCATCGCTGGTCTGTCCGGCCGCAGCTCCACGTCGAGCGGTGCTGCCAGGGATGAGGACGGCATCTCGGTTTCCTTTCCGGTCGCCCGTCGGGTGGGGACGGGCCCTCAGGTGGAGGCCAGGGGCACGGCCGCGGTCAGGACGGCCCGCGCCGCCCCGTCCGGGCGCGTGCGCGGGAAGTAGTGGCCCCCGTCGGGCAGCTCGTGCAGGTCGACGTGGTCGGCCAGCAGCCGCCAGTCCCGGTGGCGTTCGGCGTAGCCGGCCGTGTGCGGGTCGTCGGCGGCCACGACCACCGTCACCGGCGCGGCCAGCCGGACCGGCGGCGGGGAGGTGAGCGCCGCCAGCAGATAGCGGTGCGCGGACAGACAGTCGTGCCGGTAGGCGGCGCCGATGCGCTCGGCGTGCCGCTCGTTCAGTTCGGCGAGTTCGGTGTAGCCGCCGTCCGCGGCCAGCCGCGCCGCGATCTCCGCGTCGCCGCTGCGGGTCAGTTCGTCGACGGCGGCGCCGCGCTCGGCGGCGGTGCCCAGCAGCTGCGCGCCGAGGAAGACCCGGGTCACCCGCACCCCCCGCTCCTGAAGCCGGCGGGCCGTCTCCAGCGCCGGGGCGGCGCCCGAGGAGTGCCCCCACAGCATGATTCGGGTCAGGCCGCGCGCCGTGATCTCGGCGGCGGCCCGCTCGGCCACCTCCGCGATCGGCGCGAACGGCTCCCGCCGGTCCGCCGGATCGTGCCCGGGCAGGTCGACGGCGAGCACCGCCAGGCCGCTGTCGGCCAGCGCGGCCGCCATCGGGCGGTAGTTGACCGCGTTGCCCCCCGCGTAGGGGAAGCACACCAGCGCGCACTCCGGGGTGCCCTCCGGCTCCGACAGCGATTGCAGCAGCTCCGGGCGGGACCGGCCGGCCCCGTCGAGCACGGCGGCCAGGTCGGCGAGGACCGGGTGGCGGGTGATGTCCTTCAACGACACCGCCCGGTCCAGCGCGACGCTGAGCTTGACGGCCGTCAGGGAGGTGCCCCCGGAGTCGAAGAAGTGGTCCGTGCGGCCGACCGTCTCCTCGGGCACGCCCAGCAGCCGGGCCCAGACCGC